>CAYHRR010000193.1:0-7460 GCA_964358875.1 uncultured Planctomycetaceae bacterium
GTCACGTGGAGCGACGGCAGTGCTGCGAGCGACGTCGAAGTCAAAGCGAGCTTCGATCCTGCCGCGCTCGGCGGCATGAGCGCGTTCAACGCCTTCCAAGGCGCCGAAGGCGAAACGCGCAGCGATGCCGAAGGACGCTTCGTCGTCAACGGACTCGGCAAGGGGCCGTTCAGCGTCGCCGCCAAGGCGCGACCGCGCGAAGCGGACGAGAGCGACAAGAGCGTGAAGCACTGGCACGCGCTCGCCGAACACGTCAAGCCGGACACGAAGGACCTCGCGCTGGTGCTCAGCGAGCCGATGAGCGTCGCGGGTCGCGTCGTCGACGCCGAAGGCAAGGGCGTGCCGACCTTCACCGTGTCCGCGCAAGAAAACCGCGGCGGCATGTTCGCCGGACTCGGCGCGCGCATGGAGAGTCAGGAGTTCACCGACCCCGACGGTCGCTTCGCGCTCGAAGGTGTTTCGACGGGCACCTGGGACGTCACGGCGATCGCTGCGGGCTACACGCGCAGCGCAGCAGCGAGCACGACGCTGCCGCGCGCCGCCGATGCCGCTCCGCTCGAATTGGTCCTGCAACGCGGCGGATCCGTCAGCGGTGTCGTGCTCGCGACCGACGGCACGCCCTTCGCCGGCGCCGAGGTGCAATTGAAGCTGTCGCTCGGCGAGATGATGAAGCGCAATGGCGAGGGCTTCGGTTCGCGGCCGCGCGCGACGAGCGATGCCGAAGGCCGTTTCGAGCTCACCAACCTCACGCCGGGTCGGCTGAGTTTCGCAGCGCAAGCGACGGGCTTCGCGCAGAGCGAAGCGGTCAGCGTCGAACTCGCCTCGGAGCAACAGGTCACCGACCTCGAGTTGCGTCTGCGCATCGGCGGGCTGTTGACCGGCGAGGTCTTCGGCAGCGAGGGCGGTCCGCTTTCCGGCGGCACGATCCTCGTGCAACAGTCGGCGGCGCCCGAGGTCCAGCGCTTCACGACGACCGACGCCAAGGGCACGTTTCGCGTCGAACACCTCGAGCCCGGCGACTGGAACGTGATCAGCATGCCGCTGAACAAGTCGCCCGCTGCGGAGAGCTCCGAGAACGGCGGCGGCACCGACGCCTTGGCGATGTTCAGCGACATGAAGATGGCGACGGCGAAGATCGTCGAAGGCGAAGAGGCGCACGTCGTGCTCGGCGCGCCGCCGAAGGATCCGGTGCAGGTGCACGGTCGCGTGCACGCGGCGGACAAGGGCGTCCCCGGCGCCGTGATCACGTTCCTGGCCGACGGTAAGAAGGGCATGGACGGGCTGAAGTTCACGACCTCCGATTCCAACGGCGAATACAAGGTGAAGGTCAACGAGCCCGGGCGCTTCATGGTCTCGGTTCAGAAGGTCGGCAACGGCGCGGAGCAACAAACCGTTGCGCATACGCTGGTCGTGCCCGACAGCGCCGATTTCGAGCACGACATCGTGATGCCGCTCGGTTCGATCGCCGGTCGCGTGCTCGATCCCGAGGGCCAGCCTGCGGCGAATGTGCGCGTCAGCCTTTCCGAAGACGGAGCGGTGCCGAACGGAACGTTGGTCGGCGCGCACTTCGCGGAGATCTCGACGGGCGCCGACGGCCGCTACGAGTTGTCGTGGCTCAAGCCCGGACGCTACTCGGTCAGCGTCGGTGGCGCGCCCTTCGGCGGGATGTTCGGCGGCGAGGCCACGGGCGGTCGCCAGATTCGCTCGGGCATCGTCGTCGCGCAGGATAGCCGCGTCGACGACGTCGATTTCAAACTGAAGCGCCCCGGTCGCATCACCGGCACGGTGCGCGACGGCGGAGGACACGCAATGCGCGATGCCGCGATCTTCCTGCACGATGGGAACGGTCGCGCGCTCGAGCGCTTCTCGATGGTCGTCAGCGATTCGGCGGGCCAATTCACCTACGAAGGCCTCGAGCCCGGCGAGTACACGGTGATCGCGCGCACGTCGAGCGAGACCTCGAGCGACGGCGTGGTGGTCAGCGTGCGCGAAGGCGCGGCGAGCGATGTCGCCTTGTCGCTTTCACCGGGCACGGTCTTGATCGTGATGCTGCAAGACGGCGACGGCAATCCGGTCGACTGCTCGTTCGAAGTGCTCGATGAACGCGGTCACCAAGTCAACGGCACGATGTCGCTCGCCGAGATCATGCGCGTGATGACGGCGGGCGATTTCTCCAGCAAGGAGCAACGCGTCGGACCGCTGCCGCCCGGCAAGTACCGCGTCACGGCGACGACCTCCGACGGCCGCAGCGTCAACAAGCCTGTGACTTTGACCGGCCAGCCCGAACGACGCCTCAACATCCGGCTGTGACGCACGCCGGCGCGCGCATTGCGTCGAACGCGCCGGCGCCTAGCGCGCATCGCGGCAAGCGCCCGCGCTGCGCGCGTCGCTGAGCGTGCGCCGCTGAGCGTGCCCCGCTGAGTGTGCGTCGACCAGCGCTGCACGCCTCGCTGCGCGCACGTCGACCGGCAGTGCGCGACTCGCTGCGCTCGTCGATAGGATGTCGCCCATGCTTCCGACGCTCGAACGATCGCTGGTCACCGTGCGCAGGCGCGCGTTGGTCAGCGCGTGGTTCGAGCGCGTCGGCGTTCACCTCGCCGCGGTCTTGTTCGCTGCGGGCGCCGTGATGCTCGCGCTGCGCGTTGCGGCGAGCTGGGATCGCGCGAGCGCGGCTTGGTGGCTCGCTCTTGCCGCTGTGGCGCCGTTGACGGCCTGGTGGCTCGCGCGGCGCACGGTGCCGAGCGTCTCCGGTGCAGCGACGTGGCTCGACGTCCACAGCGGCGCAAGCGGCATGGTGGTCACCGAGCGCGAGCTCGGCGCCAGTTCTTGGTCGGAGAGCGCGCGGGAACACCTCGCCGAAGCGCTCGCACAAACGCCGCGAGGTCGCGTCGCGCGCGCGCTGAAACCCGTGCTGCCGGCCGCCGCCTTCTGCGCCCTCGCGTTGTGGATCGATCCGCCGCGCGTCGTCGTCGGTCCGCCGCCGGCGGTCGCGACGGCTGCGATCGAGCGCGTCGAGGAAGAGCTGCGCACGCTTCAGGAGCAGGTCGAACTCGAACCCGAACTCGCCGCCGAAATGTCCGCGCGCCTCGAACAGATCGAAGCGCACGCCGACGACGGACTCGCCGAGAGCACCTTCGAAGCGCTCGATCGGCTCGAAGAACGCATCGCTGCGGAAGCGCGCGACGCGCAGCAACGGGCTGAGCAAGCAGCGCGCGATCTCGCCGACGTCGCGACGAATCCGAGCCTCGCCGATGCGCAAGCCTCGCTCGCCAGTGCGCTCGCCACGATGCAGAAGGCCGGACTCGCCAAGGACCTGCCGCAGGAAGCGACGGACGCGCTGCAACCGGGAACGCTCGCACTGCCGGCCGGCGCGCAGCTCTCGTCGGCGGAACTCGCCAAGCTCGGCCAAGCGCTCAAGGGCGCGCTCGATGCGCGCATCGGACAACTTTCCAAGGCGGGGCTGCTCGACGGCAAGGCGCTCGCCACGCTCGCCAAACTCGGCGAGTTGGCCAAGCTCGGCGACTTCGACCCGACGCACAAGTGCACCGAGGAATGCCTCAAGCCCGGCGGCACATGAAGCGGTCGAGGCAAGGGTCACGCCGGGAGCGTGGCCGGCAGTTCGGGTCCGGGTCGCGGCGGCGTCGGCCGTGGGCGCGGCGATGCGCCGCTCGACTACGGCGACGAAACGCCGGGGCGCACCGATCAATTTGCGCCGCAAGCGCTGCCGGGCGCGGAACGCCTCGATATCGACTCGACGGGCATCATCGGTGTCGGCGCGACCACGCCAACCGTCGCGCCGCTCGCGCAAGGCGCGGGCTTGGTCGAAGTGCAGCTTTCGACCGGAAAATCGGCTTGGAAACGCCGCCTCGCTCCGCACCATCGCGAAGCGGTGCAAGAGTTCTTCGGAGGCAAGAAAGAGGATCGATGAGCGCTGAAGCCGGGACCTTGCTGTCCCCCACCGACGTCGAACGCGCGAAGGCGAGCGCGCTCACCATCCTCGACGGCCTCGACCGCACGCTGCTCGGTCAGCGCGAACTGACGCGACTCGTGCTCGTCGGTTGCCTCGCGCGCGGTCACGTGTTGCTCGAGGGTCTACCGGGCCTCGGCAAGACCGAGCTCGTCAAGGCGCTCGCGACGCTGCTCGGCCTGCAGTTCCGACGCCTGCAGTTCACGCCCGACTTGCTGCCCGGCGACATCACCGGCGGGCACATGCTCGAAGACGACGGCCACGGCAAGCGCGCGCTCGTGTTCCACGCCGGGCCGGTGTTCGCGAACGTGCTGCTCGCCGACGAAATCAACCGCGCGAGCCCCAAGACGCAGTCGGTGCTGCTCGAAGCGATGCAGGAGCGGCGCGTCACGGTGCTCGGCGAAACGCGAGCGCTGCCCGAGCCGTTCTATGTGCTCGCGACGCAGAATCCGATCGAACTCGAAGGCACCTATCCGTTGCCCGAGGCGCAGCTCGACCGCTTCCTGTTCAAGCTCGACGTCGGCGCGGTCGACCGCGGCACGCTCGAAGCGATCCTCAACAACCGCCGCGCGGGCAAGCCGCCGCCGCTCGAAGCAGTGATGGACGCCGAGCGCCTTGCGGCGATTTTCCGCGTCGTCGACGCCGTGTACTTGCCGAAGGCCGTCGCCAACTGGATCGCGCGCTTGGTCGAAGCGACGCATCCGAGCGCGAGCACCGCGAACGACAAGGTGAAGCAGTACGTGCGCCACGGAGTCAGTCCGCGCGGCGCGATTTCGATCGGCGAAGCCGCGCGCGCGCACGCGTTGCTCGCGGGCAAGCCCAACGTCGGCTTCGACGACGTGCGCGCCGTGGCGACGAGCGCGCTCGCGCATCGCCTCGTGCTCGACTACCGCGCGCGGCTCGACGGCGTCAACGGAGCGGCGATCGTGCGCGCGGTGCTCGCCTCGACCGGAGAAGTCGCCGAGGAAACGGCGCATGCGCGCTGAGGCATCGCGGCTCGCGCTCACGGCGCTCGCCGTGTTCGCGACTTTCGCCGGTTTCGTCGGGCGAGAGGCGGGAGCGCCGGCGCTCGGCGGCGACACGACGCTGCACATGCCCAACTCGCTGATCGAGGTGCGCGTGCACACGCCTTGGCCGAGCGCGGTGAAGGGTTGGGTTCCGATCTACGTCGAACTCGCCAACCTCGGCGCAAGCCGCCGCAACATCCGCGTCGACGCGCACAACAGCGGTTGGAACTCGAGCGTGCAAATCGCGACCGGCGCGACGCTCGATCCGGGTGAACGTGCGCACCTCGAATTGTGCGCGCCGGCCGTCGGTCAATGGCAAGACACTTATCGCGTGTTCGCGCGCGTCAGCGGCGACGATGCGCTGCAGATCGACAGCGAGTGCGGAACGCTGGGCACGCCCAACGCCTACCACCCCGTGCTCGTCGTCGGCGCCACGCCGCCGACCTCCGGCGCCTTGTTGACTTGGAGCGCCGAGATCTCCTCCATCGCGATCAACAGTCGCACCCACGGCAGCACGAGCACGCCCGTCAACGACGACATTCCGTTCGGCTTCGCGACGTGGGACGACTTGCCGGCCAACGCGGCGGCTTACACGAGCCTCGATCTCGTCGTCGTCGACGCGACTTCGGGTTTGCCGCCGACCGAACGCCTCGAACCGATGCTCAGTTGGGTGCGCGGCGGCGGCACGCTCATGATCACTGGACCGAATGCGCTCGAACTCGCGCAACAAGCGCCGTCGATCGCGCCGTGGCTCGAAGCGCGCTTCGCCGCCGACTTCAACGACACGCGCGGTTGGGGCATGGGACTCGGACGCGTATTCGTCGCGTCGATGACGTGGCCCCCGCAACACGCGACGCTGGCCCGCGAAGGACAAGCGCCGCTCGACCTCGATCTCGAACAGTCCTTGGTACGCGCGCTGTGCTACGCCGGCGGTCGATTCAGCACCGTGCCGTCGCAGCACGGAGAACGCGTCGCCGGCAGCCAACCGGAAATCCCGGGCCTGGGCGCGATTCCGCACCGCGTCTTCGCCGCGCTGTTGATCCTGTTCGCGATCGTGATCGGTCCGATCAACTTCTACGTGATCAAGCGCACGAAGCGACCGGTGCTGCTGCTCGTGTCGATCCCCGCGATAGCGCTGGTCACTTCGATCGCGTTGCTCGCCTACGGGGTCTTCTTCCAAGGGCTCGACATCAAGACCGGCTCGAATTCGATGGCCATGCTCGACCAGCGCACGCACCGCGCGGCGAGCGTCGAAAAGCGCCTGATTTTCGCGGGTTCAGCCCCTTCGCACGGCTTGCAGCCGGCGCTCGGCACCGCGGTGCACGGCAGCGGACCGTTCAACGACTCCAACAAGCGCACCTACTCGATCACGCTCGACGGCGGGTTGCAGCTCGAGGGCGAGTTCCTGCCGACGCGCTCGACGACGAGTCACGTGTTGACGAACGAGCAGGCCGAGCGCGCGCGCGTCGACGTGGCGCGCGCGGGCGAGAGCTACGCGATCACCAACAATCTCGGCGTGGCGCTCGAACTGTTCGTGCTGCGCGACGCGAGCGGCGCTTACTTCGAACTCGCGAGCACGTTGCAGGCCGGAGCGCAGGCTGAGTTGGCAGCACTCGACGCAGTCAACGGTCGCACGCGCGGACTGGACCTCTTGCGCCATCCCTTCGCCGCGACAGTCGCGGTCGCCGAAAACCACCCCGACGCGGAGCTAGCGCCGGCTTGCTACGCGGCGCGCATCGCAAGCAACGCCTTCGGCGACGCTTGCGGCCTCGAGCTGAACGAGATGGTCGGCGTGCATCACCTCTGGGGCGTGCTCGCGCTCGATGACGAGGTGTGGCGATGAAGGAGCCGCAGGTCAACACGATCGCAACGGCGTACATGCGTACGTCGCGAAAGATGCGGCGATGAGCGCGCTGCAGGTCAACACGATCGCAACGGCGTACACGGCTACGTCGCGAAAGATGCGGCAATGAGCGCGCTGCAGGTCAACACGATCGCAACGGCGTACGCGGCTACGTCGCGAAAGGTGCGGCAATGAGCGCGCTGCAGGTCAACACGATCTCGAAACGCTTCGGCAAGCTGCGCGCCGTCGACGAGGTCTCGTTCAGCGTGAAACCCGGCGAAATCATGGGCTTCATCGGGCCCAACGGTGCGGGCAAGACGACCACGATGCGCATTTGCTCGACGCTCGATCTGCCCGACGGCGGGGACGTGCTCGTCGACGGCGTGTCGGTGATCGAGGAACCGCGCGCCGCGCGCCAACGCATCGGCTTCATGCCCGATTCCTACGGCGCCTACGCCAACACGACGGTGCTCGACTACCTCGATTTCTTCGCGCGCGCCTACGGTTTGCGCGGCGCGCAGCGCAGGCAAGTGATCGAACGCGTGATCGAGTTCACGACGCTCGGCGAACTGCTCGAGAAGCACATCGACGCCTTGTCGAAGGGCATGAAGCAACGTCTGTGTCTCGCGAAGACCTTGCTGCA
>CAYHRR010000194.1:0-7433 GCA_964358875.1 uncultured Planctomycetaceae bacterium
GATGCCCCCGACAACGGCCTCCATGTTCTTGTCGGCCACGAGGCAGACGAGATCTCTCACGAGAGCACGCCGCTCGCGAGCAGAGTCCCGAGGTCTACCTGCCCCCTCCACTCCCGCAGACGGGGATGCTCGCTTCCGCGCACGAACGCTTGGGACACCACGTCGAGGCCGAGGCGATGGCACGCGCAGCGCTCGCGCTGGAGCATGAAGTCGAGCTCATCGTCAATCCGTGGCGGAGCGCGGCCCTCGACACGCTCGGTAGCTCGCTGCGCAACCAAGGTCGTTTGACGGAAGCCTGTGACGTTTATGAGAGGTTGCTGCCCGAGGCGCGCACGTTCTATGCCTCGGACAACGTCGTGCTCGCTTGGATGGAACTCGACGCGGCAGCCGCACGCCAGGATCTCGGGCGCATGGACGGCGTCGCAGATACCTGCACGCGCACGTTCGGAACGCTTCGCGCGAGGCTCGGGCTCGCACATCCGAAATCGATGGGTGCCTTCGGACTCGCGGTGCATGCCTTGGTGCGCGAAGGCCGCTTCGACGAGAGCCGGCGTTGGATCGCCGACGTGCGCGCCGAGTTGGCGAGCGGCACCGAGACGAGTGCTGCGCAAAGCGCGACGTGCACGTTTTGGGAAGGCGCGACCGCGCTCGCCGAAGGACGCATCCAAGTTGCGGTCGAGGCTCTGCGCAACGCCGTCGCGCAGCTCGAACCGAACGACACGCAGGCGCGGACCTCGTTCGAAGCGATGCTCGCGCGCGCACTCGTCGGAACTTCTTCCGGGCGTGAAGAGGCTGTCGCGCTTGCGACGCGCTGCCGCACGTCATCGGTCGGAGACGCACGACGCGTGGCCCGCTACGTTCTCGTTCGCGCGGCGCTCGACGAGCGGCGCATGAACGCCGCCGAGGCGTTGCTTGCAGACGGCGATCCGCACGCGAGTCTCGACGCACCGCCTCCGTGGCCCGACGCCGCCTGCGATCTGTTTGCGGCCGAAATCGCGCTCGCACGCGGCGCGGCGCTCGAACAGGTCGGCCCGCGCCTGGCTCACGCGCTCGACGTGCTCACCTTGCGCCTTGGTCCGCAACACGCGGAACTCGCCGTGTTTCGCGCGCGCGCCGCGCTGGCGACGAACGTTCCGCTCGTGCGCTGACTCAGCGCGCCGCTGCCGCATCCAGCGCTTGATTGCGAGCGTGATCGGTGTAGCTCGCGGGATTCGACATCCCGGTCGTGTGACACCAGCCGAGCGTGTGACCGAGGTTGTTCCCGCCCGGCAATTCTCCGCGCGCTTTCTCGACCGTTCCGTCCTCAGGATCGGCGAGCAACAAGCCGCTGAAAAAATTGCACGCAGAGCCCGAGTTCGCAGTCGTGAAGGTGAACACCTCGGCGCGCGCCCAACTCGGAATGCCGGCGAGCCAAGTCGCGGCGCCCGCCGGCGTCATGTTCGCGTTCGTGCCGCAGGCAAAAAACCCCAATGAGGCGAGCGGCGTGCCCTGAAACGGCGTCGCGAGCGCTTGGATGCGGCGTGCGCCGGTCGAATGATCGAGCGGGCTCGCGTAGTACGTGCGCAAGTGCAGCGCGGCACAACCGCCTTGGCTGTGCGCGACGACACCGAACGACGCCAGGTTTGCCTGCAGCGCGTGCTGCGCCAACAGCTGCGCGAACTGATCGTGCGAGCGATTGGCGTTCGGATCGAGGAACTCGAGCTTCGGTTGCGAGAAATCTGCGGCCGGCCAAATCGAACCCGATGAGCAATAGCCGTGGACGAGCATCAAGGCCGGCCCGGGAAGCGACGCCAACTCGGGCGGAGCCGCGAGTACGGGCGCTGCGAGCATCGCGGCACTCACGGTGCGCGAACGCGATGCGGCGCGCGGCGCTAGGCGCAACTCGGGCAAAGCAATGCGCTCCGCGAAGTCGAGGACGACTTCGGTATCCGGATCCTGCACGCGTACAGCGCGCAGCTCGCACGGCGCCGCCGTCGCTGCGACGTCGAGCCAACGCAGGTCGAGCTCGAGCACCAGCGGCCCGCGCTCCGCTGCGACGTGCGCGTCGAGCATGCGCGACAGCCAGCACACGGGAACCGGCACTCCCGCCGCGTCACGCGCCCAAACCTCCGCCGAAACGTGCAAGCGCTGCTCCAATCCGATGTGCAGCGCACCGATCTCGATGCGCGCTCGGTCCGCGTCGACGAGTTCGATGCGCGCGGCGCCGTCGAGCGCGATGACCGGCACAAGCACCGTGAAAGCGAGCGGCGCGCTGCGCAGGAACGGAAGTCCGGCGCGAGTCGTTCCCGCGAAATCGACGCGCGCGCGCAGCTCACCGGCCATGTCTTGCGGAACGTAGGCACCGAACAGGCCGTCGGCGGCGCGGCCATCTTCGTGGGCGCCGTCGTCGAACATCATCGCGGTGTGCTCGACGCCCTGCGCGTACAGCGCGACGCGCGCGGACTCGACACGGCGCAAGTCTCCGCCGACGCAGCGCGCGGCGATCGCGATCGGTTCGCCCACGACGAGCTGTTGCGTCGTGACGTAGGCCTCGGCGCGCAGGTCCGCTCCCGCCGAGACCATCAACCAACCCTCGCTGACCGCTTCCGCCTCGACACGCACGCTCCACCAGCCGCCCGGCGCGCCGAGCACATCGCGCCGATCGATCACCCAACCCGGCATCGCGTCGCCGACGAAGCTGGTGCGGCGCTCGTTCGCGAACAACTCGTCGATGGGACGCAGCGCAGCTCCGTTCGCGCCGACGAACACACGCACGCTCGCCGCGCTCGGCGAGAGCACGGCAAAGGCCAAGCGGCCCGACGCCTCGACGGGAAAGCGCACGCTCGCGCTCCACGACGACTCCGTGTGCTCGAACTGCAAGGGCAGCATCGCGCAGTGCGACACGGTCGGTGTCGATGCGGGCTCGGGCAGCCGCACCCGACCGCTGAGAATGTCGGCGGCCCCAGCCGCGATCTGACGCGCCGTCGGCAGCTGGCCGTAGACGACCGGCGCGAACAGCACAGAGACCAACAACAAGACAGGGCGGGCGATCCAAGACATGCGGCAACTCCTCGCGGACAGGGGGCGGTGATGCGCGCGCGAGCTTAGCCGACAAGCGCGCGGGCATGATGAGCACGCGCCAGGTCTGTGCACGACAAGCGGCCGCTGAGATTGGGCGCCGTCGACGTGCCGGATAGAGTGCGCGCCATGAACCATCGACATCTTGGCGTCGCGTCATCGGCGCTCACGCTGTGCGTCATCGGTTTCGCTTGCACAGAAGCGGCGCCGGCCGAAGCGCCTCACGCTGCTACAGCGGAGAAGAGCGCGCCCGTCGAGGCTCACGTGGCGACGCCTCCGCCGCAATCGCCCGCCGACAGCAACGCGCTCGGTGTGCTGGCGCCGACGCAAGTGCCGTCGATGGACGAGCGCTTCGCCGATAAGTATGCGCGACGCGATTCGAAGCTCGACGGCTGGGACACCGAGTTGTTCAACGAGCGCGCCGGCAAACAGCTCAGTGCCCTCGGCAAGTTGATCGCGCATCCGAGCGACCTCGACGTCGCGCACCTCGCGCCGCTCGTCGAGTCGAGCATCGAGTGCGTCGATCTGCGACCGGAGTCCGCGCCGGTTGCGACCTCGACCCAGCTCGTGCAAGTCGCGCGCAACGATCAACCCGCGAGCGTCGTCGCCCAACGCGGTGCGGAAGGGACACTGGTCGCTCTGCACGAACTCGCCGACGCCTTCGAAGGTGCGAGCGATGTCGTCGCCAAGTTCAAGATCGTCGGAGTGGAGCCGAGCGCCGATTTCGTCGTGACACGCTGCTACCTGCAGGTGAAGGGACGTCCCGCGAGCGGCGCGCGCCAATTCAACGCGACTTGGCTTTGC
This sequence comes from uncultured Planctomycetaceae bacterium, assembly GCA_964358875.1. Taxonomy (GTDB): domain Bacteria; phylum Planctomycetota; class UBA1135; order UBA1135; genus CAYHRR01. The sequence continues at coordinate 3,862 of CAYHRR010000194.1, forward strand.
AAGTGGACGCCGCTTCCGAGCGCGCCGGCCGATGCGCTGCCGAAGTTGCTGCGCATCGATGTCGTCGAACACGCCGAAGCCGTGCTGCCCGGTTCCGGTGCGCCGATGTACGCCGAGGCGACCGAGGCGGTGCTCGGCGCGCAGACTTCGTTCCGTGAGCAACTCGCGCCGAGTCTCGAAAGCTGGTGCGCGCGCACGGACGTCGGCTTGGGCATCGCCTTGATCGGGCACGAGGGCGTCGCGCTGGCCGACGTCGACGGCGATCTGCTCGACGACGTCTACGTGCCGCAGCCCGGCGGATTGCCCAACCGTTTGTACGTGCGCCAAAAGGACGGCACGGCGCTCGACACCTCGCACGAAGCCGGCGTCGATTTCCTCGACGCCTCGCGCAGCGCGCTGTTCGTCGACTTCGACAACGACGGTGACCAGGACCTCGCGGTCGAACTCGACCCGACGATTCTGCTGCTCGCCAACGACGGTCACGGTCATTTCGAAGTGCGCTGCGAAGCGCGCGCGCCGAGCACGACCTCGATGTCGGCAGTCGACTACGACGGCGACGGCGACCTCGACGTGTACTGCTGCGGCTACATCATCCCCGACCAAGCCAACGTCACTCCGCTCCCCTACAACGACGCCAACAACGGGCGGCCGAACACGATGTTGCGCAACGACTCGGTCGGCGCCGCGTGGAAGTTCACCGACGTGACGCACGCGATCGGTCTCGACGAAAACAACCGGCGCTTCAGCTTCGCCTGTTCGTGGGAGGACTACGACGGCGACGGCGACCAGGACCTGTACGTCGCCAACGACTTCGGCCGCGCGAACCTGTACCGCAACGACGGCGGACACTTCGACGACGTGGCCGCGGAAGCCGGCGTCGAGAACATGGCCGCCGGAATGGGCGTCACCTGGGCCGACTTCGACCTCGACGGCAAGCCGGATCTGTACGTCAGCAACATGTTCTCGTCGGCCGGCGAACGCGTGACCTACCAACGCAAGTTCATGCCGACCGCGAGCCCCGAAACCGTGCGCTCGTTCCAGCACCACGCGCGCGGCAACACGCTGTTCAAGAACCTCGGCGACGGCACCTTCGCGGACGTCAGCGAGGAAGCGCGCGTCACCATGGGACGCTGGGCCTGGGGCGCGATCTTCACGGACTTCGACGACGACGGCCTGTCGGACCTGTTCGTGCCCAACGGCTTCGTCACGGGCGAAGACCCCGAAGACTTGTGAAGTTTCTTCTGGCGACAGGTCGTGTCGCTCTCACCGTCCAAAGAACAGCCCGCCAACCTCGCCAGCTATGAACTCGGCTGGGTCGCGACGCACCGCATGCTGCGCGAAGGAAAATCCTGGAGCGGTCGCGAGGAGGATTGCTCGTACCTCAACACCGGCGACGGACGCTTCGCCAACGTGTCGGCCGTCACCGGCCTCGATTCCGCCGACGACACACGCGCTGCGGCGCGCGTCGATTGGGACCTCGACGGGCGCGTCGATGTGTGGGTCGCAGGCCGCAATTCGCCGCGCGTGCGCCTGTACCTCAATCGCTCGGCGACGACGAATGCGTCGGTCGAGTTGCGCCTCGTCGGTGCGACCTCGAATCGCGACGCGGTCGGCGCGCAGGTCGAAGTCGTGCTCGGCGACGGCAAGCGCCACGTGCAGACGTTGCGCGCCGGCGAGGGCTACCTCGCGCAGTCGAGCAAGTGGATGCACTTCGGACTGGGCGCGGCGACATCGATCGAAAAGGTCGTCGTGCGTTGGCCGGCGCCGAGCAAGCTGATCGAAGAGTTCCGCGGTGTCGAACCGCGCGCGCGTTTCGTGTTGAACGAAGGTGCCGGCACGGCGCAGCGCTGGACGGCTTCAGGTCCGCCGAGCGCGCTCGTGACGGCGCCCTCGAAGCCTGTCGCGATGAGCGAGAAAGCGCGCATCGTCCTCGCGGCACGCTTGCCGCTGCCGCCGCTTCCGATTCTGCTCACCGACGGCACCGCGGCCGACGCGCGCGAAGGCCTGGCCGCGCCGCTGCTCGTCGTCGTGTGGTCGAGCACCTGCACGCCGTGCCTGGCCGAGCTCACGGAACTCGCGCGACGCTCCGACGATCTGCGTGCCGCCGGTCTCGCGGTCGTCGCGCTCTCCGTCGATGAACCGGCGCGCCGCGCCGATGCGATCGAGTTCTTGGAGCGCGTGCAGTGGCCGCACCATGCAGCCTTTGCCACGACGGAAAGCATCGAAGCGCTCGATGTATTGCAGCGCACCGTCACCGACCGAAAGCGGCGCATGCCGGTGCCGACGTCCTTCCTCGTCGATGCCGAGAAGGCCGTCGCCTACATCTACAAGGGCGCGCCGGGAGTCGATGTCGTGCTCGCCGATGCCGGTCGCTTGCGCGCGCGCGCGACCGAGACGCGCGCTGCGGCACAACCATTCGACGGAGTGTGGCGCAGCACGCCGCCGCAAGCGGACTTGGCCTTGCTCGAACTCGGGCTCGCCGAGCGCGGACTCGAAGCGGCCGCCGCCGACATCGCGCGCCGTCGTGTCGAGACCAAGCAAGAGAGCCGCGCTGCGGTGCTCAACGAGATGGGCATGGTGCGCGCGCGCCAAGGCAAGCTCGACGAGGCCGTCGCGACCTTCGCCGAAGCGCTCGCGCTCGAACCCGACTTCATGGCCGCGCTCGTCAACATGGCGACGGCGCTGCAGCAAACCCAACGCGTCGCCGAGGCGATTCCGTACTACGAGCAAGCGTTGCGCATCGATCCGCGCAACGTGACCGCGATCTTCAACCTGGCGCTGGCGCAGTGTCAGCTCGGTCGTGCCGATCAAACGCGGGCGGAGCTCGAGCAACTCGACGTGCTCGATCCTGCGACTGCGGCGAAACTGCGCGCCGTGCTGCAGCGACTGTCGGAGCCCGGCGCGAACGATGTCCGCCGCTGACGCGCCGCTGGTGTTGATCGTCGACGACGAGCGCATCGTGTGCGACGTCACCGAAGCGGTGCTCACGCGCGCGGGTCTGCGCGTGCTGTGCGCTTCGGGCGCGCTCGAGGGCTTGGCGCTGTTCGAGCTGCACCAGAAGGAAATCGGCGTGGTCCTGCTCGACCGATCGATGCCGGAGCTCGACGGTTTGACCGTGCTCGGGCGCATGCGCGCGCTGCGTAGTGAGCTGCCCGCGATTCTGTCGAGCGGCATCGGCGGGACGCCGGGCGAAGCGGCGGCGATTCCCGGCCCCGCGCCGCGGCTGCTGCTCAAGCCCTACCGCGCCGCCGCGTTGCTCGAAATGGTGCGCGACGCCCTGAGGACGAGTTGACCTCCCGCACGCGGGACGCGCGCTTTTGCGGAGTCAACCCGGCGCGCTCGACGCGCGATGCACTGGCGGCGTGAGCACCTCCATCAGCCTGTGCATGATCGTCCGCGACGAGGCCGCGAACCTCGCGCGCTGCCTCACTTCCGTCGCCGGCGTGTGCGACGAGTTGTGCGTCGTCGACACCGGCTCGACCGACGACACACCGCGCATCACGCGCGAGTTCGGCGCGCGCCTCGCGAACTTCGCGTGGTGCGACGACTTCTCGGCGGCGCGCAACGCCTCG
>CAYHRR010000195.1:0-7419 GCA_964358875.1 uncultured Planctomycetaceae bacterium
GCGCGCGCGTTTGGCTCGCGAGCGACGAAGGCCGCTCCGACGCGACCCAGGCCGGCATCAAGGCGGCGGGCGGCGCGTGGTATCTGCTCGAGCGCTTGTTCGGATCGGTCTTCGCGCTGCTCACCTTGTTGCTGCTCGTGCCGCTGTACACGTGGTTCTTGCTGTTCGAGCTCGAGCGCATCTCGACCTTCGTCGCCGGCTACATTCCGCAGGATCAGCGCGCACGCTGGTCGCGCATCGGCGAGCAGATGGCGGAGATGCTCGGCAGCTTCTTCCGCGGACGGCTCTTGGTGTGCTTCCTCAAGGGCGCGCTGATGACCGTGACGCTGGCCGTGTGCGGCGTTCCCTACGCCTTGTTGATCGGGATGATGTCGGGCTTCCTCGCGCTGATTCCGGTGATCGGTCCCGGCATCGGTTACGCGTTGGCCTTTGCCTTGGCCCTGCTCGAGTTCGATGCGCTCGGCGCGCTGTACCGCATCGCGATCGTCGCGACGTTGGGCGAGGTCATCGAAGGCTACGTGCTGATGCCGAAGATTCTGGGTGAGCGACTCGGGCTGCACCCGGTTGTCGTGCTCGCGTCGTTGATGATCTTCGGTTCGGCGCTGGGCATGTTCGGACTGTTGCTCGCGCTGCCGTTGACGGCGGCCTGCGTGATCTTGGCGCGCGAGCTGGTGTTGCCCGGACTCAAGGCCTTCGCCGACGGGCGCACGCGGTCCTGAACGCGCGCGCGGCGTCGGAAGTCGAACTTCCGCCGCCGCGCAAGGTGCTCGAGCGAGCGCGCGCCGCTATTTGTCGAGCGACGAGCGCAGCAGATCGACCAGTTGGTTGAGCGTCGACTCGGGCAGGCGCCCGTCGGCTTTCAAGGCGTGGTTGAGTTGGTCGAGCGTGTCGCGCAGCTTGTCCGCGCCGACCTTCGCGACGTTGAAGCGCGGTTGGAGGTCCGGCGCGATCGTCGAGCGGTACTCCTCGACGTCGTCGGTCGCACGGCCCTGTCTCGCCAGCAGTTCGCGGATGCCGGCTTGGAGCTGGAGGTCCTCGACGAAATCGCCCTGCGGGAATTCCTGGCCGCGCGCATCCTGCACGCGGCGCCGGATCTCGGCGCGCACGAGCTGGCGCACGTCGTCGGGCGCGAGCGGCGTGTGCAGGCCGTCGTAGAAGGCCTTGAAGTCCGGGTAGGCGCTGGTGTCCTTGCGATCGTTGTCGGCGAGCTGCGAGAAGCGCTCCTTGTATTCGCTCCAGTGCGCGTCGACGTATTCGCGCGGTGCCTTGTCGTCGAGCAGCCGCCGCATCTCTTCGATGCGCCACGCCTCGAGGTGCGACGCGTCGACCTTCAAGTCCGGAAGCACGCCGCCGACGTTGAGCAAGTTGCCTTCCTTGTCGACTTCTCGGTGGATCGAACGACCGGTCGGCAGGTAGTAGCGCGCGATCGTCAGCTTGACGCGCGGCGCGAAATCGAACTCGCCGTTGCTGTTCCAATCCTTGGTGATCGGTTCCCAGTTCTCGCGGCGGTGGTTGCCGTTCTCGTCCTTGTATTCGTCGTCCTTGAAGCCGGTCATGCGCAGCAGGTTTTGGACCGAGCCCTTGCCGAAGCTGCGTTCGCCGATGACCACGGCGCGCTTGTGGTCCTGCAGCGCGCCCGAGACGATTTCGGCGGCCGAAGCGCTGAAGCGGTTGACCAACACGACCACCGGCATGTCGGGCGGAATGATCGGGTCGCTCTCCGTCGACAGCTTCTCGGTTTCGCGCACGCGGCTCTGCGTCGACACCACCAGCGAGCCCTTGGGCAGGAACAGTCCCGCGACGTTGACGGCCTCGTCGAGCAGACCGCCGGAGTTGTTGCGCAGGTCGAGTACGACCGCCTGCATGCCCGACTCGAGCATGTCGAGCAGCGGCCGACGCAGCTCCTGCGACGCGACCTGGCTGAATTCCTGGAGCACGATCATTCCGATCTTGCCCGGCAACATCTGGTGCTGCTCGGCCGGGATCGTGATCGAGTCGCGCGTCACGGAGACCGCCATCGACTCGTTGGGACGATCGATCAAGGTCGCGTCCATGCCGCGCCGCCACACGTACAACTTCACGTCGGTGCCCGGGCGACCCTTGAGCTTCTTGATCACCTCGTCGACGGGCTTGCCGACCGTCGGCCAATCGTCGATGCGGACGATCTTGTCCTCCGACATCAGGCCTTGCTTGTAGGCCGGCCCCGAGTAGATCGGGCGCGTGATCGTGAACAGACCGTCGTTGCGATCTTCGCCGACGTAGGCGCCGATGCCGCCGTAGCCCGCGGCGAGATCCTGCTCGAAGCGCTCGTAGTGCTTCGGCGAAAGGTAGGAGCTGTGCTCGTCGAGGCTTTGCAGCAGGCCCTGCATGGCCGCGTTGAGCAAATCCTCGTGCGTGACCTTGTCGCCGTCGGGGTGCCAGCGTTCGACCATCTGCACGAGCAGCTTGATGCGCGTCAAGTCGTCTTCGGGCACGACCGGCGCGTCTTTGTCGCCGCCGTCGAGCTTCTGGAGCTCGGCGAGGTTCTTGAGTTTGCGCTCGCCGAGTTCGCGCACGCGTTCCTTGTCGAGGTAGCTCGTCGCCAGTTGTCCGCGCCCGTCGGGGACGATCGCGAGCTTGCGCAGCTCGTCGTACAGCGAGCCCGTGATCTCCGCGCCGCTGCGCGCCAACATCAGCGCACCGTCGGCGCGCAACTCCGCGTCGCCCGACGCAAGAAAGTCGGCCATTACGCCGCGCGCCTTGCGGATGTCGTCGCCCATGCCCACTTTGCCCGTGGCGAAGGCGCACTCGAGGCGCACGCGCGGCGAGCGCGTTCCGTCGACGGCGACGGCGAGCAAGCGCTCGATCAACGAGCGCCGTTCGGCTTGCTCCAAGGTGCGGAAGGTCGCATCGGCGAACAGGCCGGCCGCAGCGCACACCAACTCGTCCTCCTTCGAGGCCAGCAGCGGCGTCAGCCTCTCCGCCAACTTCGCCTTGCACGTCGCGGTGTCGCCGCCCTGCAAACGCAGCGCGACGAGCAACAGGGTCGCGTGCTCGCCGACTCCAGCCGTTTCGAGCGCTTGTTCCGCCGCGCTGTCGAGCCCTTCGCTCTTCAACTCGCGCGCAGCGTCGCGCAAGGCGAAGGCGCGTTGCCACAGCTCGGGCACGCTGGCGCTGTCGGCGGAGGCTACGCCGACGGACAACAGCTCACGGACGTCGCCGCCTTGGGTCGTGCCGAGCGGCGCCGCGCTCGCGGCGGCGAAGGACAAAGTCAGGACGAAAGGCGCCAGGGCCTGGCTCAAAGTCAGCATCGAACGAGTTCCTTGAACGATCGAGGGCAAGCGGAGTGCGCGTATCGACGCGCCGCACCGCTCGCCCGAAGGCACGTGGAGAGGAGTGGGGCGGTACTCTAGGCTCGCTGCCGTCGGCGCACAGACGCGGGACGAAAAACATACCGCCGACGAGGCACGGGACGAACGCGATCATGAACGACGAAACGGGCGGAAAAGCGCGCTTATCGCATGTGTCCGAAGGTCCCGGAGGACCCGCGGCGCGCATGGTCGACGTCGGCGCGAAGACGGCTACGGCGCGCGAGGCGCTCGCGCGAGCGCAGCTGTGTTTTCCGCGCGGGCTGCTCGAGGCGGTGATGGCCGGGCATGGACCGAAGGGGCCGGTGACGGAGGTCGCGCGCGTCGCCGGGATCTTGGCCGCGAAGCGCACGTCCGAGTGGATCCCGATGTGCCACGTCTTGCCGCTCGACGTGGTCGAGATCACGTTCACGATGCTCGACACGGAGCGGCTCGAGATCCGATGTCGCGCGGCCTGCACGGCGAAGACGGGCGTGGAGATGGAGGCCTTGGTCGGTGTGAGCGCAGCGGCGCTCGCCGTCTACGACATGACCAAGGCCCTCGACCCGGCGATCGTGATCGAGCGCATCGAGCTCGTCGAGAAACGCGGCGGCAAGAGCGGTGTGTGGCGGCGCGAGTCCTAGCAGCGAGTGGTGAAAGTCTCGGGCTGCGGCTTCGCACGCCTTCGCGCCGGCGCACAGAGCTCGGAGGGCCGTGCTCAGCGGTCGAGAAGGCCGCTTCCGCCGTCCGTCGGTCGCGCACCTTGCATTGCGAACGCACGCGGTGCCGCGCGGCTTGACGTTCAGCACGGGCTGCTCGCCACGACGCTGCGCACGAAATCGGTGCGAGCCCCGGGCGGCGCGAGTCGCTAGGATTCCGCCTCGACACCGTGGAACCCCAGTCGAACGGCATGGAACTGAAACTGATCCAGCGCCTCGTGCGCATCATGCAAGCGGCCGACATCAGCGAGCTCGAACTCGACGATGAAAAGGAAGGCTTTCGCCTGCGCCTGCAACGCGGCAGCAAGAACGCGCCGGCCTCGGCAGCGCCGGTCGTGCACCTTCTGCAAGCCGGAACGATGGCGGCCGCTCCCGGTCTTGCCGCAGCAGCGCCGGCGGCTCCGAGCGCAGCTCCTTCGGGACCGCCGCCGGGAACCAAGGCCTTCACCAGCCCGATGGTCGGCACGTTCTACCGCTCGGCGAGCCCGGACTCCGAGCCCTTTGCCTCGGTCGGCAAGGCGGTCAAGCCCGAGAGCGTGCTGTGCATCATCGAGGCCATGAAGGTGATGAACGAGATCAAGGCCGAGTGTTCGGGCACGATCGTCGAGGTGCTCGTCGAGAACGGCGCGCCGGTCGAATTTGGTCAACCGCTCTTCCACATCAAGAGCTGAGGCCGAGCGAGGGCCCGTATGTTCCGACGCGTGTTGATCGCCAACCGCGGCGAGATTGCGCAACGCGTAATCCGCACGTGCCGCGAGATGGGCATCGAAACGGTCGCGGTTTATTCCGAGGCCGACGCCGATGCGCTCTACCTGCGTCAGGCCGATGAGACGATCTGCATCGGCCCGGCGCAGAGCTCGAAGAGCTACCTCAACATCCCGGCGATCATCAGCGCGGCCGAGGTCGCCGACGTCGACGCGATCCATCCGGGCTACGGCTTCCTCTCCGAGAACGAGCACTTCGCCGAGGTCTGCAACTCCTGCAACATCACCTTCATCGGCCCTGACCCCGAGTCGATCGCGGCCGTCGGCAACAAGGCGCGCGCGCGCGCCATGGCGGTCGAGGCCAACGTGCCGATCGTGCCGGGCTCCGACGGTCCGGTCGACGACGAGAAGATCGCGCTCGAGATCGCGCAGAAGCTCGGCTATCCGGTGATGATCAAGGCCGCGTCGGGCGGCGGCGGGCGCGGCATGCGCATCGCGCGCAACGACCCGAGCCTGGTGTCGGGTTTCCACGCCGCGCGCGCGGAAGCCGAGGCGGCCTTCGGCGACGGCACGGTGTACCTCGAGAAGTTCGTCGAGAACCCGCGCCACGTCGAGATCCAGTTGCTCGGCGATCAGCACGGCAACGTCGTGCACCTGTTCGAACGCGACTGCTCGATCCAACGCCGGCACCAGAAGCTGATCGAGGAGTCGCCGTCGCCGATCTTGACGCCGGATCTGCGGCGCAAGATGGGGGACGCGGCGGTGCGGCTCGCCAAGCACGCGAAGTACCACAACGCCGGCACGTGCGAGTTCCTCGTCGACCGCAAGGGCAACTACTACTTCATCGAGGTCAACGCGCGCATTCAGGTCGAGCACACGGTCACCGAATTGGTGACCGGCATCGACCTGATCCGCCAACAGATCTTGATCTCCGCCGGCGAGCCGCTCGCCTTCCGCCAATCCGATATCGAGTTGCGCGGCCACGCCATCGAGTGCCGCATCAACGCCGAAGATCCCGACCGCGATTTCCAGCCCTCACCGGGCCTGATGCAGATGTTCGTCCCTCCCGGGGGCCCCGGCATTCGCGTCGACAGCCATGCCTACAGTGGCTATCGCATCCCGCCGAACTACGACTCGATGATCGGCAAGCTCCTCGCTCACCGCTCGACCCGCGATGCCGCCATCCGCACGATGCTGCGCGCGCTCGACGAGTTCGTGATCGTCGGGCCCAAGACGACGATTCCGCTGTTGCGCAAGGTGCTCAATCACGCGGACTTCCGCGCGAGCCAGCACGACACCGGGTTCGTCGAGCGCTACTTCGGTGCCCATCCGCCGCCCGTGGCCCACGGCGACGCGCCATGAAGTCGCCGGGATCGTTCGAGGTCCGTTCTGTCGCGCTAGCGGCGACGTACGTCATCGCGTTGTCGATGGTGTGCGCGTCCTGCGCTTGGCAATCGACCCAGCGTTGGCCGGGGCCGATGCGTTCGACGCGCGAGGTGCTGCCTCCCGGCGATTCCGCGCAGCATCCGCCGGGTCCCGAGGAAGTCGCCGTCGTCCGCCACGCGGATCCAGTTCAAATCCGTCCCGCCGGAGCGCTCTCGGGCCATCCGATGGAGTTCTACGACAAGCGCGCGCGGCTGAGTGCCGGCGGCGCCGTGATGGTGTCGCCCGGTGGCCGCGCCGAAGTGTTGTGGCCGAGCGGCACGTCGATCGTGATGTTCGGCGAGGCCGTCGGCTGGATCGGATCGACCTCGCGTGGCGAGCCGCTGCTCGACTTCACGGCACTCGATCGCGCGCGGCTCGATCTGCAGGAAGGCGATTCCGTGCGGCTGCTCGGCGGCGCGCTGCTCAGCGGCGCCTCGGGTCCGTACCTGCTCGAACACGAAGCGGACGGCACGCTGCTCGTGCACAACCAGAGCAAGGCGCAAGTGCGCATCGGTTTCCGCGAGGAGACCTTCGATCTCCAGCCTGGCCAAGTGGTGCGCATCCCGTTGATCTCCTCGGGCGGCGCGCCCTACGTCGATGATCCCGCGCTGCAGCGCCACAACGGTCCCGGTTTCCAAGTGCGCCTGCTCGGCGAACTCGATTGCGTCGACGAAGCGGGCGGCGTGCGCGTCAGCGCCGGTCCGGGCGCAACCGGCCGTGAAGCGCGCAGCCTCGGCGTGCGCGTGACGTTGGCGCCCGGCGAGAGCGTGCTATTCAGCGATCCCCATCCGACTCCGACGCTCGAGCAGGCAGCGGAGCGGCCCGTGCGCAAAGCAAAACAGAACTGAGCCGCATTTCCACGCGGCATGAAACGGCTATGGCGAAACAACGTGTCGTGATCACCGGCGGCGCCGGCTTCCTGGGCAGCCATCTATGCGAGCGCTTCCTGGCCGAAGGCTGGGAGGTGATCTGCATGGACAACCTGATCACCGGCGACTTGCGCAACATCGAGCACTTGAGCGCGCGCTCGGACTTCCACTTCTACCACCAGGACGTGACCGAGTTCGTGCACGTCTCCGGCCCGGTCGACGCGGTGCTGCGGTATATGGGCATCAGAAAGCTGAAAGGCGCCGCGTTGGGGTTTCCCTCCTTATCAATGGTGGACACTATGGCCGTGCATCGCGGCGAAAGCACTTCGTAGAACTCGCCCGGTTGAAATTCCATGTTACTCTCCCCCCTTGAAGT
>CAYHRR010000196.1:0-7417 GCA_964358875.1 uncultured Planctomycetaceae bacterium
CCCGGCGTGCCGCCGCCGCAAGCGCCGCGCGCACCGACTCGGGGGTTCGTCCGGCGCGACGCGCGCCACGGCGGCGTCGTGTTGCCGGACGAGCACGAGGGCGAGGTCACACGCTATGTCGAGTACGGATTCGGTGACTGGGCGTGGTACGCGCTCGCGCAAGACGAGTGGTACGACGTCTTCGCGACGATGCTCTGGCCGACTCAGGGCGCGCTGTGTCGACGCGAGTACGCGGCGCACTCGCCCGCGGAGCTGCGCCACGTCGCGACGTGGGTCGAGCTCGACGAGCTCACCGTTGGCAGGTCCGAGGTTTCCGCGTTGCGCGAGCGCCTCGACGCCGCGTTCGAGCGCGGAGCTAAGCACGCCGTGTTCCAAGCCGACTACGACATGACGTTCGTGCCCTACGAGCGTCACTACTGGTTTGCGAATACCTGCGCGGACGTCGCAGGGGAGTGGTTGCGCGCTCTCGGATGCGAGGTTTCGTGGACGTTGATTGGGATCAGCGTTGCAGCACGGCGGCCTTGAGGTCGCTCACAACGAAATGCGGAAACGCAGCGCATTCGAGCGCACTTCGAATCACACGCTCTCGACGAGGAGCGCGCTGCCGGACAACATGGCGCGGCTTCCCGCGTCCATGACATTCGCCGCCCTGATCGCCGTCGTCGCGCTCGCTGCTCAGCAGCCTGCCAAGCCTTCGAGCGATGTCGTCGTCGCTTTGGAGTCCGCGCGACGCGCGCTCGCCGACGGCAAGCTCGCCGATGCGGTGCAGCACGCGACCACGGCGCTCGAATTCGAGCCGCGCTCGGTCGAGGCCCTGGCGCTGCTGCTCGAAGCGTCGAAGGACGACGCCGACGCCCGCGCGCTGTGGGCGCACGAGCTCGCGGCCGTCGCTTGCGACGCGAAGGGCAAGCTCAAGCTCGACAAGAAGGTCGGCGCGCCGTTGCGCGGGTTGAGCGTCGACGATCTCAGTCGGCCCGGCGTCGTTTTTCAGATGGGCGTTCCACCGTGTCGCGTCGACATACTCACGCAGATCGACGGAGTGAGTTTCGATGACGCCTGGCCACGTCGAGTGGAAACGAAGGTTGGCGAGCTGACGACGCTTGCTCTCGGGCGCGCGGATCTGGTGACGAACAAGCGCGCGGCTGGCAGGCCGAAGGACCGCGCCGACTTGGCGTGGCTCGAGTCGCACGGGCCGGCAACCGAGTCGTGAACGTTGTTTGGCGAACGCGATTACCGTCGACGGCATGTGCGCGATCCGGGCGCTCGTTGTCGATCCCGAATTGACGAACATGTGTGGTGACTGTCGCGGCGAGCCCGGCAAGCGTGTTCGTGCATGGCGGTGTTTCGAGCGAGGTACCGGTCGAGCCTGTCATTGCGAACACGGAGAGCTACCTCGCTTCACATCCCGACGACGCACGCGCGCACTACGTGCTCGCTCGCACACACAGTCTTGCCTATGCGATCAACGACGACCGGGAAACCGGACGCATCTTCCGCAAGTCACAAAGCAGCTGAGCCACATTAACAGCAAACTGCAGAGCGCATCTTGCTTGGCAAAAAAAAATGGAAGACCGCTTGACTCTAGAGAGAGAGAGAGAGAGAACCTCCCCGGGGTCTGGTTGCTCGCGGGCTGACGCACGCTGGCATCTACTCGTGAATTACCGGTACCCGCCTGTAAGAGGAGACTGACTCGCATGATCGCGCAACTACCGTTCGCCGCCCTAACCGCCATCCTGGGCGCCATTCTGTGCGTGGCAGAACCCGCTCGGCGCAGTGAGAACGCAATCAACTGCTCGGGGTGTGTCGGAGGAGTTTTCTCGGGATCCGACTCCGGTGGCGCAGGATGCTCCGGAGCCGTTATGACCATCACGGCCGCGGTTTCCAGCGGCCAATGCGAAGGCACGGTCAACTATCCGTCCGGCGGCGAGGAGTGCATTGCAAGCGCTTGCCATGCGGTGATCACACGCTCCTGGTCCGGGCTGCCGGCCAATTCGTCGATCAGCATCTGTCATGAGTATGGCGGTGTGAAGCGGTGTGTCACTCCGTCGCCGAACGCTGGACCGACCGGCTCGGGATCCGACACCAAGCAGTACGACATCAGTTGCTCCGCCGGCAACTGGTTGTGGCTGTTCGAAAGCCCGACATGTGGAATGCTAGCCCAGGCGACAGGGTCGTGCTCGATCTGCGACAAGGATTGATCATGCGTCGAATTGTCGGATTCGCGGTGCTCGTCGCGTGCCTGGTGGTGATTTCGTTAGTGGTCCTCATGCGACCGAAAGTCGATGTCGCCACGTCCGCCGTCGAGCCGCGAAGCACGAATTCGGAACCGACCGATGCCGAAACGCCAATTGCTCCGGAAACGCGCATGGAGGCCGAGTCGCATCCGCCGAAGACCGAGCGCGAAGTTCTCATGGAGTTCTGGGGGGACGCGTGGCCTGACGTCGAGGCGCGACTCCGCGTGTCGGGGCGAAACCTCGACCAGGTTGCGCTTGTTTCGCCTTGGGAGGAGGCCGAGGCTCTGATCGAACCGCACATGCGTGTGGTGGAGTCTGAGCGTGAGGTGTACATCGACCGACGGTTGGAGTGGCCCGACGAATTGACGGCGACCTCACTGAGAACCGCATTGCGCATGAAGCTCCCGGAGAATCTCTCCGACGAGGAAATCGGTCAGATTGCTCTCACCGCCGAGCCCTTCAACGTGGACCTGCGCGAGAAGGCGGAATCTTGGGTCGGGCAGCTCGAAGGCGTCATCCGGCAGAAATGGGATTCCAAGCAGTTCGATCGCGCCCCCATTACGACGCAGGGCATTCGCTGTCCGGCCGTGTTGCCCTTCTACTCGACGTCCAAGGTTGCGGCGGGTTGGACCATCGTCCTCAACATCTCGGACGAAGAACACCCAGAGTTTGCGGCGCTCGACTCGGAGATCGCCGCGCTCAAGCGCTCTCGCCGCAACGCGGTTAGCACCTATCTGGAAGGTCGCTGAGAGATGACAGGTCAGGGCGCCATCTTCCTGGCCCGACGGTTCGGACCGAACTCGCGACAAGTCGCCGTTCGCCGAGTCAGGTGAGTTCCCGGCGACGACTGGGCGACCGGGCGCCTCTACCGCACGCCACAAAGCGACTGAACGGCGCAAACAGCGAATTGCACAACGCAGGTTGCTTGGTCACGACGCCGTAGCGGGGATTTCGCCGGCCTCGAAGCGCGGTCTCATGTTCTGCGACGGCACGACGCGCGCGACGTACGACTGGATTCTCGACGCAAAGGACTGACGCGCGCGCGATCTTGAGCCATCGACACACTCCGAGCAGGTGCGATTGCATCTCTTCACGTCGCCGCCCTCGACGTGACGCGCGCTGCCGGACAACATGGCGCGGCTTCCCGCGTCCATGACATTCGCCGCCCTGATCGCCGTCGTCGCGCTCGCTGCTCAGCAGCCTGCCAAGCCTTCGAGCGATGTCGTCGTCGCTTTGGAGTCCGCGCGACGCGCGCTCGCCGACGGCAAGCTCGCCGATGCGGTGCAGCACGCGACCACGGCGCTCGAATTCGAGCCGCGCTCGGTCGAGGCCCTGGCGCTGCTGCTCGAAGCGTCGAAGGACGACGCCGACGCCCGCGCGCTGTGGGCGCACGAGCTCGCGGCCGTCGCTTGCGACGCGAAGGGCAAGCTCAAGCTCGACAAGAAGGTCGGCGCGCTGTTGCCGCTGAAGGACACGTCGATCGCGGACCTCGCTGCGGCGCGAGCAGCGGCGCTCGACGAACTCGCGGACTTCGCGACGGCTGCGCGCAAGTCGGCCGACAAGAACTTCGAGGGCGTGCTGCTCGCGCGCTGGGCATCCGATGTCGGCCGCGAAATCGGCCACGCTGCGTTCGAGCCCGCGCGCGAGCGCGCCGCGGCGTTCGCGCCGGGCTTCCCGCTGTCGAGCGCAGCTCAACGCGAGACCTTGACGGCGCTCGCGACGAAACTCGCGAGCGCGCAAGCGAGCGGCGACACGAAGACCGCGATCGAGCTCGCGCTGATCCTGCGCGGCATCTGCGCGCAAGCCGGCTTCGACGATCTCGAAGGCCCGCTCGGTCCCGATGTTTCGCGTTACGCCAACGCCGCCAACGAAGCGCTCGCTCGCGCGCGCACGCAGCTCGCAGAGCAAATCGGCGAACCGCTGACCGTCGAGCAACTGCGCCTGATGGACGGTGATGAGCGCGAGCGCTTCACGCACGAGCACGCGAGCTTCGCTTGGCCCGGCGTCGCGCTTTCGCCGCAGTCGCTGTACCGCGTCGAGACGGTGTGCGGTCACGCGACTTTGCTCGGCGCGGCGGAGGCGGTCGAAGAGCACCACGCGCGCTTGGTGAAGTGGTATGGCTCCGATCCGTTCACGGCTCGGCCGGGCTTGGTGCGCCTCGTGCCCGAAGCCTTCGGGCTCGAGAGCGAGGGCGCGCCGTTTTGGTGGGCGGGCGGCTTCCAAGGCGGCGACACGACGACGCTGCGTTTCTCGTGCGGAACGATCGAAGGTCTCGGTCGCGGCCTCACGCACGAACTCACGCATCGCTTCGCCGGCGCGCTGTATCCGGGCCTGCCCGCGTGGATGTTGGAAGGGCGCGCGGTGTGGACCGGGGCCGCTTACGCCAATCCCGAAGACGACGAATTCGTCGACGACCACGCGCTGTTCGGAACGATCGACGACGCGCGCATCAAGGGCTACGGCGGGCGCGAGGCGCTCGAGAAGCTGATCAAGGGGACGATCGAGGACTACCGCGACAACTACACGGCGGGTTACGCGCTGTTCGTGTTCTTGAAGAGCTGGGGCGACGAGGACGCGACGCCGCGCTACGCGAAGGCGTTGCTCGCGTACATGAAGAGTCGACGCACCGACAAGCGCGACGCCCTCGACGCCTTCGTCGCGCACTTCTGCGACGGCAAGGAAACGCGACCGGCGGATTTCGAGGCTTTCGCGGCCGAATTCGGCACTTGGGCGACCGGCTTCTATTGGCGCGACCGCAAGCCTTGGACGAAACGCTATGTCGAATCGGCCGGTCCGTCCCGCGCCGGCGACATCGTGCTCGACGAGCCGACCTGGGTCTGGTCGCGCAACCGCGCCGAACCGTGGCTCGGTCAGGATCAAGCCCGACTCGCCGGCAAGTTGTTGCAGCGCTTGAGCGACAAACGCGGCGCGATGAACGCGTTCACATGGTCGCTCGCCGTCGACGAGCGCTGGTCGTGGGTCGATCGAGCGCTCGTCGAACTGCTGCGCGAAGCCGTCGAGCGCGATAGCGCGTGGACGGTCGTGCGCGATCTCGAACGGCGCGGTTTCGCGGTCGATCCGCCCGCCGGCGCGGCGCCGATGCTCGCGCGCTTGAGCAAGACGCGCGCGCTGCTCGGCGTGTACGACGCGACGGTGAAGGACTACGGCACGCGCGGTTGGACTTGGGCCGCCGCGGCGCTCGCTGCCGATCGCGACCGCATCGCGTCGCTCGTCGGAACGCCGTCGCTCGCGCCGAGCGTGAACGCGCCGGATCTCGCTGCGAGTCACGCACACGCGTTCGATGAGCCGCGGCGCGCCTTGATGCCGCAGGGTTGGAGCGAGGAGCGGCTCACCGATTACGAGCGCCACCACGTCGACGGCTTATGGTGCATCGACGAACGCAATCGTCTGCACGTCGGGCGCAGCGCGCCGCGCGTCGGCACCGGCACGACCGATCGCAACGCCAACCAGCATGACGAATTCGTGCGCTCGAACCTGTGGCTCGAGCCTGGTCGCTACCGCCTGCGCGCTCACATCACGCCGACGACTTCCTACGTCGACGGCGCGATCGTGCTCGGATGGCGGAGGCGTGATCGCAACGTGCGCTTTCAATTCAGCGCCGGCGACTACTCGTACTCGATCGGCGACAAGGACGAACCGGCGGCGCTCGAGCAGGTCGGTTGGCGCCTGCACGGTTTGTTCGATCGCGACTACGCGCTCGAAGGTGCGACGCGCGGCGGCGCACACGGTTTCGGGCGCACGGTGTCGTCGTTCGACGTGGAACTGGCGGTCGACGGTGCCGCCTTGCACGCCTTCATCGACGGCGCCTACCTCGGCACCTACCACACGCCCGACGGCGCGCCGATCGAAGGCTACGTCGGCTTCGCGGTGTCGATGGGGGACATACGGGTGAGCGCTGCGAGTGTGCAGCGGCTCGATCGCAGTGCGTGCTTCGCGCCGCTCGAGCGTGTGCCCGCGCCGCTGTTGATGTCCGAGCCGCGCACGGCGGATTTCAGGGAGCTGATCGGTCGCAGCGTGGTCGGCGTGCCGTTGCACGAGCGCGGCGCGCTGTGCTTGTGGTTGCCGCTGCCCGACCTCGACGAAATGGGCATGTTCTCCGTCGAAAAGGCGCTGGAGCGCGGCGTCGAACGCCTGCAGGACCTCGAGTTCATGGTGACGCGGCAGGCGCTCGCGACACCGCTGTGCGTCGCCTTGCCGGCGTGCTACGGAACGGCCTTTGAGAAGATCCGCGCGGCGTTGCTCGCAGCCGTGCCGGAACTAGCGCCGAAGTTGACGGTGCTCGCCTATGGACCGAGCGAGGCCAAACTCGCCGTCGCCGCGAAGGAACGCGTCGAGCTCGGCGACGCACACCAAACGTGGCTCCTGTTCGTCGATTCCGCCGGCGTGCTGCGCGCCGCAGAGTCGATGCACAGCGGCAAGAAATTGCAGGGCTCGTTCCTGCGCTGGCTCGACGTGTTCCGCAATCGCTGACGTGTACGGAGCCAGGCTCTTCCGTCAACTATTCGCCTAACGCCGTCGAGATCACCCTCGCGTCCCCGCGAATAGTTGACGGAAGAGCCTGGCTCCGTATCGCGCTACGCGCGCGAACGTTCGGGCTTGGTCGAGCGGCCGCCGTTGCGTGCGTGCGCGAGCGCGGCGGCGACGAAGCCGTCGAACACCGGGTGGGGCTGCAGCGGCTTGGACTTGAACTCGGGGTGGTACTGCACACCGATGAAGAACGGGTGGTTGCGCAGCTCGATGATCTCCACCAGATCGCGTTGCGGATTGACGCCGCTCGTGACCAGGCCCGCCTTCTCGAATTGCTCGCGGTAGGCGTTGTTGTATTCGAAGCGGTGCCGGTGGCGCTCGGAGATGTCGAGCGTGCCGTACAAGCGCTGCGCCAGCGAACCGGGCACGATGCGGCAGTCGTTCGCGCCCAGGCGCATCGTGCCGCCCTTCTCATGGACGTTGGCTTGATCCGGCATCAAGTGGATCACGAGGTGCGGCGAGGTCGGATCGAGTTCTTCGGTCGTCGCGTTCGCCAGACCGAGCACGTTGCGCGCGAACTCGATCGTCGCGCACTGCATGCCGAGGCAGATGCCGAAGAAGGGCAGGCCGGTCTCGCGCGCGTGGCGAATGGCGCTGATCTTGCCTTCGACGCCGCGCTCACCGAAACAGCCGGG
>CAYHRR010000197.1:0-7391 GCA_964358875.1 uncultured Planctomycetaceae bacterium
GTCCAGTTCGCGGCGCGACATGGTGAGCAGATTGCGGCCGTCGAGGCGTGCTTCGCCGGTTTCGATGACTGCGGGCGGTCGCGGCAGCAGCGACATCAAGGCCAGCGCGGTCGCGCTCTTGCCGCAGCCCGATTCGCCGACCAGCGCGAGCATTTCGCCCGCAGCGAGCTCGAAGCTCACCGATTCGACCGCGTGAACCTGGCCGCGCGGCGTGTCGAAACGCACGCGCAAATTGCGCACTTCGAGCACGCTCACGACTCGGCCTTTCCCTCGAGGTCGAGCGCGTCACGCAGGCCGTCGCCGACGAAGCCCAACGCGAGCAGGGTCGCGCCCATGGCGGCGGCGGGGCCGACGATCAGCCACCAATAACTGACCAGCGGGTTCAGCGCTTCCGCGCCGTCGGCGGCGAGCAAGCCCCAACTCACGCGCGGTGCTTCCAAGCCCAAGCCGAGGAACGACAAGAACGCTTCGTAGAGGATCACCGACGGCAAGGTCAGCGTGACGTACACCACGACGATCGAGAGCACGTTGGGCAGTACGTGTTCCCGCAGGATCCACCAAGTCGAGGCGCCCTGTGTGCGCGCAGATTCGACGAACGCGGTGCGGCGCAGCGCCAAGACCTGTCCGCGCACGACGCGCGCCATCGTCAACCACGACACTGCGCCGATGACGAAGTAGAAGACCTGTTCGCGCGACACGAGCCGCTCGGCGCCGAGTTGCGCGCTCGGCGGGTTGAGAAAACTGAGCAGGAAGATCACCACGAAAATCGTCGGTACCGACTGCAGGATGTCGACCACGCGCATCATCACGTTGTCGACGCGACCGCCGACGAGTCCGGCCGTCGCGCCGTAGAGCACGCCGATGCCGAGGCTGGTCAGTGCGGCCCACAAGGCGACGAGCAGCGACGTGCGGCTGCCCCAGACCACGCGCGACAGCGTGTCGCGGCCCTTCGAATCGGTGCCGAGCCACGGACCGGTCTCCCACTTCTTGAAGATCGCGCGGCGCGCCTCGACCAACGTGCGGTCGAACAGGCCGAGCTCCCAATACTTCGCCTCGAACTTCTGATCGCCCGGTTGCTTCCACACGGCGACCGGCGCGCGCGGTTGTTTGTCGAGGCGCATCGCAGCCGGCGACGGCAGCGGCAACAGCGGCGCGAGCAACGAGAACAATGCGAGCGCGACGAGGAAGTTGAGGCTCCAACGCGCGATCGGTTGCGCGCGGAAGCGGCGGTGCGCATCGCTCCACGTACCGGCGCTGCGCGTGCGCTCGGCGCGCGCGAGCACGCTTTCGAATTCGGCGTCGCGAAACCACGCGCGGCGTGTCGTCGGAGCGCTCACGCGTCGTGCTCCAAATCAATGCGCGGATCGAGCAGCGTGTAGGCGATGTCGACGAGCACGTTGAGGCCGTAGACGAGCACCGTGTAGAGCAGCGTCACGCCCATCGCGAGCGTGTAGTCGCGGTTGAGTGCGCTCGACACGAAGTGCGAACCTGCGCCGGGAATCGCGAAGATGCGCTCGATCACGAGGCTGCCCGTGAGGATGCCCGCGGTCGCCGGACCGAGGTACGAAACGACCGGCATCAAGGCCGCAGGCAGCGCGTGGCGCAGCACGATGCGCCGGTAGGGCACGCCCTTCGCGATCGCCGTGCGGATGTAGTCGCGCGACAAGGTCTCCAGCAATCCGGTGCGCACGAGCCGTGCGATGTACGCGGCGAACGGGGCTCCGAGCGCGAAACCCGGCAACACCAAGTGGCGCAACGATCCCCAACCGGCGACGGGCAAGAGCGGCAGCCAAAATGCGAACACGAGCACGAGCCCGCCTGCGATCACGAAGTTCGGCAAAGCCAAGCCGGCGGTCGAGAGCGTGCGCGCGACGATGTCGAGCACGCCGCGCGGTTTCAGTGCGGAGACGACGCCGCCGACGAGTCCCAGACACAGTGCCCAGGCGAGCGCGACGAGTCCGAGCGCGATCGAGATCGGCAGCGACTGCGCGAGCACGTCGTTCACCGACATGTCGCGATGCTGCAGCGACGGTCCGAGGTCGCCGGTGAGGATGCCGCCGAGCATGTCGCTGCGGTCGCCGAACAAGCCGTGCTCGTCCAGATTCAACGGGCCGAGCGTGTGGAAGTATTGCTTCCACATCGGCCAATCGAGGTGGTAGCGCGCGCGCACGTTGGCCTCGACGACCGGGTGCAGGCTGCGTTCGCTCGAAAACGGTCCGCCGGGCACGGCGCGCATCAACAGGAACGACAACGTGATCACCGCCCACGCGGTGACGACGAACCACAGTGCGCGCCGCGTCAGGAAGCGGATCATCGCGCGGCTCCGCTCGCCGGTGCGTGCAATCCAGCGCGCGGACCATGCGGGTCGACGCGAGTTCCGCGCACGTCGGCGCGCGCCTTGGCCAACTCCGCGTCGTTCATCCAATACAGGTCTTTGAGCGAAGGTTCGTCGAGCAGGTTGGTCGTGAAACCGCCGACGCGCGGAGCGATCAAGTTCTGGCTGACGTAGGCGTAGATCGGAATGCAGGGCAGGTCGTTGAGCAGCACCGCTTCGGCTTGGCGGTACAGCTGCATGCGCGTCGGCGTGTCGAGTTCATTGCGCGCGCGCTCGACGAGCCGGTCGTACTGCTCGTTCGACCAGCCGGTGCGGTTGTTCTCGCTGTCCGAGCGCCACACCTCGAAAAACGTCGAGGGATCCGCGTAGTCCGCGATCCACGACGAACGCGAGACGTCGTACTGCAAGCGCGACTGCGCGTCGATGAAGGCCTTCCACTCTTGGTTGCGCAAACGCACGTCGATGCCGAGCGCTTCCTTCCATTGAGCTGCGACGATCTCGGCGATGTCGCGGTGCACTTCGCTCGAGTTGAAGTGGAACTCGATCGTCGGGAACGCCTTGGCGTCCTTGCCGAAGCCGGCGTCGGCGAGCAGCTTGCGCGCGACGCTGACGTTTTCGCCCGGACCGTTCGGCGATTTGTAGGCACCGAGCCGGCCGCGCGGCACGAACGATTGCGCCGGAGTTTGGCCGGCCTTGAGCAACTTGCCGCAGATTTCGCCGCGTTGCAGCGCCATCGAGAGCGCGCGGCGCACGAGCGGATCGTCGAGCGGCGGCTTGGTCGTGTTGACGCGCAGGAAGTAGATGCCGAGGTACGGCGCCGGATGGAAGTCCTCTCGTCCGAGCAGTCGCGGCACCAAGTTCGTCGGAATCGAACCGTCGACCCAATCGACCTCGCCGGTCAGATACAGGTTGAGCGCCGTGTTCCAGTTCTCGACGGCGAGCGCGTCGATCGTGCGCAGCGCGACGTGCTCGGCATCCCAATAGGTCGCGCTCTTCGCCAAACGAATGCGATCGTTGAGGCGACGCTCGGTGACGTGGAACGGTCCGTTGGTGACGAGCGTGCCCGGCCGCGTCCACTCGACTTGCCACGTCGCAGGAAAGCGCTCGCGCAGCGCTTCGATCGTCGCGCGGTGCACCGGCACGCAGGCGTGCATCGCGAGCACGTCGAGGAAATACGGCGTCGGCGCGCTCAATTCGATGCGCAGCGTGCGCGCGTCGAGCGCGCGGATGCCGACCTTGCTCCAGTCACGCACGAGCGCGCTGCCCTGCGCGTCGACGCCGGTCGTGAAGGCGCGCGCGCCGACGACGCACCACAACTGCGAGGCGTACTCCGCGCCCGTTTCGGGCTCGAGCAAGCGCCGAAAACTCCATTCGAAATCGTCGGCGCTGAGCACGTCGCCGTTCGACCAACGCGCGTTGGCGCGCAAGTGGAAGGTGTACACGCGCTTGGTGCCGTCGAGTTCCCAGCTCTCTGCGACGCCGGGCTGCGGCGCGAGCGTGGTCGGATCGCGCGTGATCAAGCCTTCGAACAACGCACCGACGATGCGCCCTTCCGGGATGCCCGTCACGATCTGCGGATCGAGCGAACGCACCTCGCCGCCGTTGGTGAACACGAAGTCGGCCCGCTCCAGCCGCGCGCGCCCGCCGAGCGCGAGCAGTGCCGCGACCGTGCCCGCGAGCAGCGCGGCCGCGAGCAGTGCGCGGGCGTTGCGCGAGGTGGGGGACACGGGCATGGCGGGGCATGGTAGCCCTGCGTGATTCGCGCGCAAATGCTTCGATCGCAACGGCTTGTAGCCTTCGACCCAGGCATCGGGTAGGACATGCGCGCGCCGCCCGAACGAGTTCGATGAGCTCGCTGCGGCGCGTCCTCACGATGCGCGCGCTCCTGTCGCTCCTCGCCGTCGCCGCCTCGGCTCAAGCCTTCGTCGCCTGCGGCCAAGGTGGCGCGCAGGCGTCCGGCGCCGCCCCATCGGCGAGCCAAAGCGCGCCCGCGCCTTCGATCGACCTGCCCGACCGCTTCTATCCGGGCTTCGACCCGACGACCGACGCTCTGCCCGCGCCGCGCGACGGCGGGCGTGTCGTGGTGCAGATCGAAAACCTGCCGCGCAGCCTCAATTACCTGATCGACAACTCGACCGTGACGCGCCGCATTCAGGGCGAGATCCACGCGACGCTGCTCACCCGCGACATCGGCACCTTGGAACGCAAGGGCGACCTCGCCGAGAGTTGGATCGTCGAAGACGCGCTGTTCCTAGCCGGCGGCGGGCGCGTGTTCGGACGCATCGAAGACGCCGGACAGAACTGGCGCGTGACCGCACTTTCCGGTGCCCATCCTGACGCGGCTGCAGCGCGCGAGATCCCCAAGAGCGGCGTCGAGCGCGTCGAGCGCGGCACGGTCTTCACCTTCACCCTGCGGCCCGATGTGCTGTGGCACGACGGCCACGCGCTGCGCGTCGAGGACTTCCTTTTCACCTGGCGCATGACGCGCAATCCGGCCGTGAACTGCGGCGAGCAACGCTTCCAGTTCGAGCAGATCGTCGACGCCGAGAAGCTCGACCTGCGCCGGCTGCGTTTTTATTTCGGCAAGCAGTATTTCGGCGCGGCGGCGGTGTTCGAGGCGCTGATCCCGCTGCCGGCGCATCTGTACGACTTGAAGGACGCCGCGAACCCGGACTTCAAGCCGGGCGCGAGCGACGCCGAGCAAGCGCGCTACGTCAACGAGCACCGCTGCAACGGCGCGGCTTGGATCGGCCTCGGGCCGTATCGCGTCACCGAGTTCAACGACGAGTACGTCGAGGCCACGCGTTTCGAGGGCTACTTCGACCGCGCGCACGGCGGGCACTTCGACGCGATCCGCTGGCGCCGCATTTCCGACGACGCGCTCGCCTTTCGCGCCTTGATCGACGGACAAATCGACTTCACGGCGCGCGTGCTCGCCGACGATTACTTCGGAGCGGCCGCGCACAGCGACGAATTCGCCGCGCGCTTCTACACGGGCTGGTTCTACACGCCGCGCATGAGCTACGTCGGCTGGAACCTCAAACGCCCGTTGTTCGCCGACGTGCGCGTGCGCAAGGCGCTCGCACTCGCGCTCGACTGGGACGAGCACGTGCGCTCGTTCTACCGCGGCCTCGCCGAGCGCGTGACGGCGGAGTGGTACGACGGCGGCCTCGATTACGAGCGCTCGCTCGTGCCCTTGCGCTGCGACTCGAAGGCTGCGGCTGCGTTGCTCGCCGAAGCCGGTTGGATCGATCGCGACGGCGACGGAACGCTCGATCGCGAGGGCGTGCCCTTCGATTTCGAGCTGTTGATGATGACCGGCAACAAGCCCGGCGAAGCGCTTTCGCAGCAGTATCAAGCCGCGCTCGCGTCGCTGGGCATCCGCATGCACGTCGTGTCGCGCGATTGGGGCGCGTTGGCCGACCAAGTGAGCAAGCGCGAGTACGACGCGGTGTTCAAAGCCTGGATCATGCCGCTCGAAAGCGATCCCGAGCAGCGTTGGCATTCGCGCAACGTCGGACCTGGCACGGCCAACGAGGTCTCGCTCGCCGACAGCGCCGTCGATCGTTGGATCGAGCGCTTTCAGGTCGAGCTCGATCCGGTCAAGCGCGGTGAGATCGGGCGCGCGCGGCACGCGCGGCTCTACGAGTTGCAGCCCTACAACTACGGCGTGAAGGTGCCCAACAAGTTCGCGATGTCCAAGCGCATCCGCAACTTCCGCACGAGCGCGCTCGATCCGGGGTACTCGATCCGCGAGTGGTACTTCGCGGACGCGTTGAGCGCCGGGAAGTGATGCGAGGCAACGCGCACGTGTCGGTGTTCTTGGCGCGACGTGCGGCGCTCGCGATTCCGACGTTGCTCGGGATCACCTTGGTGACCTTCGTGTTGCTGCGCGTCGTGCCGGGCGATCCGGCGAGTCTGCGTTTCTCGGATCCGAGCGCGCCGTCGACCTCGGCGAGCGCGGAAGCCGTCGCGCACTTTCGGGCCGAAAACCTGCTCGATCGAACGCTCGCGATTCAATACCTGCACTACCTCGGTCCCTTCGATTTGTCCGCGCGCGGTCACCGTTGGTTCGGCGGCGACGGCGAGCACGCGTGGCACGGGCTGCTCGCGGGCGACCTCGGCCGCGAGTACTTGCGACCCAACGTCTCGGTCGGCGCGGAGCTCGGCAAGCGTCTGTGCGTCACGGTGCCGCTCGCGCTGATCTCGGCGTTGCTCGCCTTTGCGTTGGCCGTGCCGCTCGGAGTGCTCGCCGCATTGCGGCGCGGAAGCAAGTTCGACGTCGTGTCGAGCTTCGTGCTGCTCGCGCTCTACGCGATGCCGACGTTCTGGATGGGACTATTGCTGCAGCTCGCCTTCGGATCGAGCGGGCTCGGCTGGCTGCCGGTGCTCGGTCTACACGACAAGGACGCGTCGACGCTGAGCGCCGGTGCCTATGCGGTCGATGTCGCGAAGCACGCGGTGTTGCCGATCGCGTGCACGACCTATGCGTCGCTCGCCTACATTTCGCGGCAAATGCGCACGAGCGTGCTCGAAACGGCGCGCCAGGACTACGTGCGCGCCGCGCGCGCGAAGGGCCTGCCGGAGCGCGTCATCGTGCTGCGTCACATCGTTCGCAACTCGCTGCTTCCGACGTTGACACTCGTCGGCTCGATCCTGCCCTGGCTCGTCGGCGGCTCCGTGATCGTCGAGACGATCTTCGACATCCAAGGCATGGGCAAGTACGCCTACGACTCGCTCGTGTCGCGCGAATACGACGCGGTCGCAGGTTGTGTGCTCGTGTCGGCGGTCATGACGCTCGCGGGCTTCCTCGTTTCGGATCTGCTCTACGCGTGGATCGATCCGCGCTTGCGTCATGAGTGAGCGCGACGGTCGGCCGCCGGAACTCGGACTCGTCGCGCGCGTGTCGCGGCGTGCAGGAGCGCGCATCGCGATGGTGCTGCTCGCGCTGCTCGTTTCGAGCGCGGTTTACGCGCCGTTTCTCGCCAACGACAAGCCCTACTTCATGCGCGCCGTCGATCGCGGTGCCTACGAGAGCGCGCTGACTTCGCTCGCC
>CAYHRR010000198.1:0-7385 GCA_964358875.1 uncultured Planctomycetaceae bacterium
GTGCCCCTATGCTGCGCACTCGTCGTGGCGTGCGGTGAAGCACGGCTCGACTCGACCACCTTGAAGCACTCCTGCCTGCTGGATTCGCACCGCGCCGACAACGCGCTCCTCGCCCAAACGGACGCGCCGTTCGTGTTGACCTTCGGCGACGTCCCGCTCGAGTACGAAGCCGCGCAAACGCGCGCGGTCGTCTTCGATCAGACCGAACGCGAGCAGGTCGCCGTCGTCGGCGCCGACGCCGCCGCCTTCCTGCACCGCTTGCTCGCCAACGACGTGCGCGCGCTCACCCCGGGCAGCGGCAATCGCAACCTGTTGCTGTCGAGCAAGGGCAAGGTGCTGTTCGACTTCGACCTCGCCGTCGAGAGCGAGCGCATCACGCTCTCCACGCCGAACGGCAGCGCGGCTGCTTTGCTCAAGGCGCTCGACACCTACCACTTCAGTGAGAAGCTCACGCTGCGCGACCTTTCGGCGGAGCACGCGCCGCTCGCGCTGTGTGGTCCGCAGGCCGCCGCGCTCGTCGCACGCGTCACCGGAGTCACGGCGACACTCGCCGACCACGCGCACGCGCTCGGCACTTTCGACGGAGCGCCGATCGACGTCACGGCCGTGCCGATCGCAGGCTCCGCCGGTTTTCGCGTCGACGCCGGGCCCATGCGCGCGGAGAAGCTATGGCGCGCCCTGCGCGAAGCCGGCGCGCAACCAGCCGGTCGCATCGCCTACGACAGCCTGCGCGTCGAAGCGGGCGCCGCGGAGTTCGGCGTCGACATCGACGACAACGTCTATCCGCAGGAAGCGCGCCTCGAACGCGGCTTCTCGCTCGGCAAGGGCTGTTACATCGGCCAGGAGGTCGTCGCGAAAATCGACACCTACGGCGGGCTCAACAAGCGCCTCGTCGCCTTGCGGATCTCGCACGACGAGCCCATTCCGCGCGGCGCGCGCTTGTTCAAGCTCGACGAAGGCGAATGGCGCGACCTCGGACTCGTCACCAGTTGGGCCTACTCCTTCGCGCAAGACGGCGGCTTGGCGCTCGCCTACGTCAAGCGTCGCCACCAAGCCGTCGGTACGCAGTTCCGCATCGGCGATGCAGAGCATCCGCTCGGTGAAGCGACGATCGTCGCCTTGCCCGCGCGCAGCGGCGCACTCGCGCCCACCGGCGACTTCGAATAGCGCGCGCTCAGCGCTTGTCTTCGACGACCGGCCGAAAGCTCTCGGGCGTTCCGCGATAGCTCTCGAGCTGGATGCGCACGTCGAGGTCGATCGGACCGGCCGGAACCGTGCCCGCGATTTCGAGCGGCACGCCGGATTCTGGGTGCATCCAAATCGAGATGTTGCCGTGCAGGCCGAACAGGCCTTGGAAGTCGTCCTCGCGCCCCGTTTCGCCTTCCGGCGGACGCGTCTTGAGCACGACTTCGACGGCGTCGAACTTGCCGGCGTCGACGCGGCGCCGCACGCCCTTGCCGCGCGAGATGTCGACCATCCAGAGCTTTTGCTGATCGACGAGCGTGAAGCTCGCGCTGCTCCGGCCCTGCTGAACGACGGTGCGCGCCAACATCACGCCGGTCACCATGTCGACCGTCGCCGGCGGCACGTCCTTGACCTTCGGCGTCTTCCACACGCGATGTTCGGCCTCGTTGCAATCCGTGCAGTGGTACTCGTCCTGCCAGATCCACGTCGGTTTCAAAAAGTGCGCGCGGTCCTCGCAGCCTTTGCAGTGTCCGTCGCCGCGATAGCTCGCCTGCAGCTTGCCTTCGCGCACACCGAGCGAGAGTTCGCGCTGTCGATTCTCGGTGCCCGTCTGCACGCTCTTGTGCAGCAGCTTCGGCCAACTCTGCGGCAGGAAACGCGTGCTGATCGTCTGATCGACCGAATACACCGTGTACGAGCCGGACGCGCGCATCGAGACCAGCGCTTGCTCGAGGTGCCGATCGTCCGGCTCGACGCGCACGAGTCCGTCCTTGAAGAACGGCGTGACCATCGACGTGAACGTCACCTTGCCGACGTCGGCGCTGCCGAGCGCTCCGAGATCGAGCGCGACGGTGAAGACAAGCTCTTCGTCGCGCGGAAACCAAACCTCTTGCTCACCCTCGCCGCGATCGAGGATCAGCGGACCCGGCGCGTGGCGCGCCGTGTTCGCGCGCTCGACTTGATTCGACGCAGGAGCAGCGTGCGACCCTTGCACGTTGCTCACCGACGCGATCGCGCTGCAAGCACCGAGGAGGATCAGGGACCACATGTCTGCGCCGTAGGGGCGCGGCAGTTCTAGTGTCCCGCCGCCGAAACTTCACCTGCGACGCCGAGATCGGCGCGTGCGCGTGCTCAGCCGTGCTTGCGCGCGAGCCACGCTTCCGCGCTGCGTTCGGCGACACGCACAGGGGCCAGCCCTTCGTGCGTCGAGCGCTGCAGCAGTTGCTCGACGACGACGCCGATGCGCTGCGCGATCGACGCGACCGGCTCGCGCACGCCGTCGATGTGGAAGCGCGCGCCGCGGATCAACGCGCCCGAATTGAGCGCGAAATCGGGCACGTAGAGCACGCCGCGCTCGTGCAGGCGATCGCCGTGGGTCGGCGTGGCGAGCACGTTGTTCGCCGCGCCGGCGACGATGCGACAGCGCAAACGCGTCAACGACAGGTCGTGCAGGATTCCGCCGAGCGCGCAGGGCACGAACACGTCGCAGGGTTGATCGAATTCCGCCGAAGGATCGAGCGCTTCCAGATCGTGCGCCGCGGTGAAACTGCGCGCGAGCTCCGCATCGATCTCGCTGGCCATCACACGCGCGCCGAGCTCGCGCAAGCTCTGCGCGACGCGACCGCCGACCTCGCCGAGGCCTTGCACGACGATGGTCCGCGCCGGCCAATCCTCGTTGCCGTCGACATGGCGCAGCGCCGCGCCGATTCCGGCGACGACTCCGGCGCTGGTCGCCTCGGCGAGCAGCCCCGGACCGCCGGCGCCGGGGTCGGTGACGAAGCGCGTGTGTTGCGCGACCCAGCCGAGTTGCTCGGCGTTCGTGCCGACATCCGGCCCGGTGTAGAAACGGCCGCCGAAGTGCTCGACCGTGCGGCCGATGAACTCATAGGCACTCTGCAAGTCGAGATCGGAGCGTTCGAGCAGCACGAGCTTCGCGCCGCCGGCCGGCAGATCGGCGAGCGCGCATTTGTAGGTCATGCCGCGCGCCAGCCGCATGCAGTCGCGCAACGCAGAGTGCTCGTCGTAGTAGCTCCAACGTCGAATGCCGCCGAAGGCCGGCCCAGCCGAAGTGTCGTGAACGGCGAGGAACGCGCGCAGCCCCGAGCGGCGGTCGCGTAGCGCCACGATTTGCTCGAATCCGTCGCGCGCCATGAGGTCTAGGAGCTCGATGCTCATTCGGTCCACAGTACGCTACGCGCGCTGATCCCGAACCCGCGCACCGCGCGCCGAACGCTGGGAAGTTCCGTCGCGCTCGGTCGTCGCTCGGCACAGCTCCACCCCCACGAGGCCGCCTTGAATCGAAACTCGCCGCTCACGCTGACGCTCGCACTCGCGCTCACCCTGCTCGCCTGTGCCTGCAGCACCACCGAGAGCACCGGGCTGCGCGACGAAGACCTGCCCAAGCCGATCGTGACCCAGGCCGAGGATTCCCTCGGGAAATTCCTGGCCGACGTCGACGGTGTCGTCGCGCGCTGGAGCGTGCTCTCGATGACCGCCAAGAGCGCAGCGGAGCAGCGCGAGGCGCGCATGTTGGAGCAGCTCTTGATCGAGCGCACGTCGAAGCGTCGCGACGAACTCGTGCACGAACTCGAGTCCGGTCCGCCGATCAATCGCATCCGCGCGGCGGCGGCGCTCGGCTTCACGCACAGCGTCGAAGCGCAGTCGCCGTTGCTCAACGCGCTGCACGATTCGTCGGCGGACGTCGTGCACAACGCGCTGCTCGGGCTGGCGATCCTCGCGCGCGCCGACACGCCGCTCGAAGAGATTTGCCGCCTCGCCGAGGACTCGCCGGATCCGCAGACGCGTTCGCAGGCGGCCTATGCGATGCGCACGATCGTCGGCGCAGGCGCCGAACCGCAAAGCGCTGTTCCGACGGCGCGGCGCGGATTGATCAGTCAAGAGCCGCTCGTGCGCGCCGAGTGCGCGTTGACGCTCGGCCTCGCCGGCGACGCGCCCTCGGTGCCGGCGCTCGGCGACCTGCTCGCCGACAGCGTGCCCTTCGTCACCCAAGCAGCGGTGAAAGCGCTCGTGCTGCTCGCCAAGAAGGAGCCGTCGCAGAAAGGCGCGGTCGGTCGCGCGTTGCTCGCCTGCCACGCGAATTCCAAGGGCGCGCTCGCCGAACGCACGATGGAAGGCTTGGTGCAGATCTCCGACGTCAACTACGGCACCGACGTCAAGCTCTGGACCGAATGGGCGCAACGCTTGCCGTGAAGGCAGAGCGCATCGCGCTCCGCGAGCACGCCGTCGGCATGTCGAGCGCGCGCGACTTCGACTAGAGTTCGGCCCATGGGCCGCAAACTGAAGGTCTCGCAGAAGGCCGAGCGCTTCACGGAGTCGGTGATCCGCGAGATGTCGCGCGTGTGCACGCGCGAACGCGGCGTCAACTTGGCTCAAGGCTTCCCCGACTTCGCGGCGCCGCTGCCGATGAAGGAAGCCGCGTGCCGCGCGATCCACGCCGACATCAATCAATACGCGGTGACCTGGGGAGCACCACGCTTGCGGCGCGCGATCGCGCTGCGCACGAGCGCCTACAACGGCATCACCGCGGATGCGGATCAGCACGTGACCGTGTGCTGCGGCGCGACCGAAGCGATGATCGCGAGCTTGATGGCCGTGCTCGACCCAGGCGACGAAGTCGTGATTTTCGAGCCGTTCTACGAGAATTACGGCCCCGACTGCGTGCTCTCCGGCGCGACGCCGCGCATGGTGCGGCTGCGCGCGCCCGACTGGTCGTTCGACGAAGCCGAGCTGCGCGCGGCCTTCGGTCCGAACACACGCGCGGTGATCGTCAACACGCCGCACAACCCGACCGGCAAGGTCTTCACGCGCATCGAGCTCGAGCAGATCGCGGCCCTGTGCATCGAGCACGATTGCCTCGCCATCACCGACGAAATCTACGAGTACATGCTCTACGACGGCGCGCGGCACCTCTCGCTCGCGACGCTGCCCGGCATGTTCGAACGCACGATCACGATCAGCGGACTTTCGAAGACCTGGAGCGCCACAGGTTGGCGCATCGGTTGGTGCGTCGCGCCCGCGCCGATCACGAACGCGATCCGCAAGGTGCACGACTTCTTGACGGTCGGAGCTCCGGCGCCGCTGCAGGAGGCCGCCGCCGACGCCTTGGCCTTCGGACCCGAGTATTTCGCGCAGCTCGCCGACGACTACCGCACGCGCCGCGACATGTTGTGCAACGCGCTGCGCGAGGTCGGCTTCGAGGTGCACACGCCGCGCGGCGCCTACTACGCGATGACGGGCATCGCGAAGTTGACCGAGCTCGACGACACAGCCTTCGCCATGCAACTCGTCTCCGCCGGCGGCGTCGCCACGGTGCCGGGTTCGAGCTTCTTCCTCGATCCGCGCGACGGGCGCGCGATCGTGCGCTTTTGCTTCGCCAAGAAAATGGACACGCTGCAGCGCGCGATCGAGGTCCTGCGCTCGCGACTCGGAGGTTCACGATGAACATCGCTTGGTGTGCGTTCGTCACGTTGCTCGTCGCGCAAGAGGGCGCTCCGCCTCGACCGACGACGCCTCAAGTTGCGCCGCAAGATCCGCTCGCACGTCTCGCGCCGCGGCGTGCGGTCGCCGGCGTCGCCGGCTTCCAGAGCACGTCGACGGTCGTGTTCGAGCAAGATCCCGCGACGCCGCACACGCTCGAAGCGACCTACATTTTCCCCGAACGCGCGCGCTGGTACTTCGCGCCCGTCGCGGCGCAAGCGGGCGAGCGCCAGATCATCTATCGCTGCGCCGACTTGCTGTTCCAACTCGCGCCGCTGGAGAGCACGTCGACGGCGATCGTGAAGGCGCCCGACAACGACATCTACCAGCAGAACTGCTGGGCACTCGAACTGCGCCGCGCGTTGTTCCTGTGGCCCGACGGATTCGCCTGGGAAGGCGTCGACGGCGAAGCACTCGCCGTCTCCGAATGCGGCGTGAAGTTTCGCGCCAAGCTCGGCCTCGACGGACGCCCGACGGCACTGTTCCTCGACGGGCAAGAAAACGTGCGCGAGACCTACCGCGACATCGTGTGGCGCGAGCAAGGCGGCCGCTGGTGGCCGGCGACGCTCGATTTGTTCCTCGAAGGCCAGCGTGTGTGGAAGGAGCACGTCGAAGCGCTGAAGACGCAGGTCAACCTGCTCGACCTGTTCTTCGTGCCGCCGGACCAGCGCGTCAAGTTGCCGACGAGCGCGCTGCAACACGTCGACATGGCCGCGAGCTCGCGCGTGCGCTTCGCCCTGCCCGAACACGCCGACTGGAATGCGGCAGCGAGCGCGTGGAGCACCGCCGTCGCGCGTTTCACCGGCCCCGACGCCAAGGGTTGGCCGCTCGCGCCCGGCGCGTGGGTCGAACTCGACCTGACGGGCGCGCCGCGCGCCGTGCTCGTCGGGTTCACGGCAACCGCGAACGTCGCGCCGCCGGAGGGACTGGTCGCGATCGGCGAGCACAGCGCGGTGCTGCTCGGCGCCTCCGGTTCCACGGTCGATTTCGGCGCCGGTTTGAAGGCACTGCTCGCCGCCGTGCCGCCGGGAACGACGGCCGGCGTCCCCTACGCGCGCTTCCCGGGAACCCCGGGGCCGGGCGGCCCGACGCAGATCGTCGTGCCGCTGACCGGCGCGAAGTAGCTGTCCCCTTCCGATGATTGTGTCCGCTGACGAGGACCGGCGCGGCGCGCTCGCCGGGCTCCGACCGGCCGCAAGTGGCCTGCGCGGCGGCTTTGGCACCGTCGCGCGCTCGAGGACGCCTCGGCACCGCAGTTGCGGACGAGCTCACCCTGCGCCCCCAACCGGAGCCATCGAACCATGGATCGCAACCGCCTACGCCGTCTCGCTTGGCTGATGTCCGTCCTCATGGCGTTGCCGACGTTTGCGCCGGCCGGCGCAAGTAGCAGCGCGGATCGCGGCCGCGACAAGCCCGGCTCCGGTCGCCCGGCCCAGGGCGGCGGCGGCTCTCCGCGGCCGGCTCCGTCCGGCGGCGGTTCGGACCGTCCGTCGCAAGGGGGTGGCGGCGGCTCGCCGCGCCCGGCACCTGCACCCGCGCCGTCGCAAGGCGGCTCCGATCGTCCGTCGCGTCCCAGCCCACCGAGCGGCGGAGGAGGCGGCAGCGAGCGACCGAGCCGACCCAGCGGCGGCGACGCGCGCCCGGCACCGGCTCCCGCTCCTGCTACTGCTCCTGCGCGTCCGCAACCGGCGCCCGCGCGTCCG
>CAYHRR010000199.1:0-7357 GCA_964358875.1 uncultured Planctomycetaceae bacterium
GGAGGATGCGACAAGCCACCGGCTGGAGGCAGCGCTTCCGGCGCGCCCGGTTCCGTCGGCGCCGTGTGCGTGATCATCCACGGACCTTGGGACGACACACTGCGGACTTCGCTCTGCGAGAGGCGCTCTTCGACGAACGAACTGTCGCCGAGCAGCAACATGCAAGTCGGCACACCGTTCATCCAACTGAACGCTTCGCTGAGGTGGCGCGGCAGCGCGCTGCGGTCGAGCAACTCGCTCTCGTTGGTTGCGCGCGGCGGGCACAGGCTCGAGGCGTCGAACACATCGACGCGCGCGCGCACGCTCGGCAAGGCCAAGCCGCCGAGTGCGTCCTTCGATGTGCTCGTGGCGCGCAGGACGTAAGCGACGCGACTCGCGCCCGTCTGCACGCCGGTGCCGCTTTCGATCACAGCGGCTTGTCCGTCCGGAATGAACAGAGTGATCGCCATCGAACGCTGCAACACGGAGATCAGTTGCAAGGTCACGCGTCCGGAGACTTCGCGCGAGCCTTGTTCGTTCGAAATGAAACCGCCGAGGTCGATGTCCGCGTCGCGAATCGGACCGGCCTGACGCCCGTCCTGCAGCGCGAGCGCGAGCTGCACGCCGCCGCTGAGCGCGGCTGCGCGCACACCCAAGCGCAGGCCGATCGGAAAGCTGCACACGATCGGGTTGTGTTGCGTCGCGGCCTGCGCGATCTCGACGTCGTATTCGGAGACGAGCGAGACGTTGTGCGACGCGTCGAGCGCGCCGACTT
Organism: uncultured Planctomycetaceae bacterium; assembly: GCA_964358875.1. Taxonomy (GTDB): domain Bacteria; phylum Planctomycetota; class UBA1135; order UBA1135; genus CAYHRR01. The sequence continues at coordinate 755 of CAYHRR010000199.1, forward strand.
GGCCTGTACCGATCGTGAGCGTCGCGCCGCGCGCCGTCGCGGATTCACCGATGAGTTTGGCCGCATCGGCTTGCGAGATCAGCGCAGGCAGCAGCGGCGCGCCGAGCGGGCGTTCGAGCACGTCGATGCGCAACTCGACGGAACGACGGAACGTGTTTTCGAGAAAGGCGAGCAGAGCCGCGACGTCCTTTTGCACCACGGCGGGCGCGATGACGCGCAGCCGACCGCGCTCGTCGATGTCGAGCGAACGGCCTTCGTACTCGAACTCGCCACCAAAGGCGTTCAGCACGAGCTGCGCGATCGAATCGGGCTCGCGCGAGCGCTCGACGTAGGGCGTTTCGTGGTCATCGCTGCGGACCAGCAGGTAAGGAGCGAACACGCCTTGGAATTCTCCGAAGTGCAGCTCCGGCGTCGTCGCCGACAGGTCGTAGTACCGAGTGACGAGATCGACGCCGCCATGCAAGTCGCCGACGCGCGCGCAACTCGGATGAGCGTTCGAGGCGACGGCGGAAGCGAAGGAAGAAGCTGCACACAACGAGCCCGCGACGGCCGCGCGGGCGCACAACGAGACAAGCAATCTCATGGGCGATCTCCATTGGCCGCGAGCGAATCGCGGCCGACAAGTGGCTCCAACGCGCGTGCGAGCTGCACGAGCGAGACGGAACCGACGGACGGGTGGGACAGGATTTCGAGCACGCGTTCGGTGTGGCGGCGCGGCGCACCCGCAAGCGCGAGTTCGACCGCGCGCGTTGCACCGAGGCGGTACAGAGCGGCGACGACGGTGGCGGCGAGTCGGCGCTCTCGCGCCGTCAAGGAACGCAGCACTTCGACCAAGGCCGGGATGTCATCGACACCGCCGAAGTCGCCGACGGCGTCGACGGCGAGTTCGCGCTCTTCCAAGGCGACATCGGCACTCGCAGCGAGCGCTGTCAAAGCCGGAACGTCGCGCGCGTCGTTGCTCGCCACGAGCAGGTCGAGGAACAACGACACGCGCAACGGATCGCCGCTCGCCGCGCACAAGGTGCCGCAGCGCGCGACCGCGCTCGGGCCGACGACTTGCAGTGCGGCCAAGGCCTCGTCGATCGCCGTCGCGTCGATCGAACCGCGCGCCCACAGGCCGAGCAGCGCGTCGAAGGCTTCGGGCGTCGTGTAGGCGATCAGCGTGCGGACCGCCGTTGCGCGGCGGCGCGGGTCGCGCGCGAGGTTTTCGAGCCACGGCAGTGCTTCGAACGAGCGCACGTGCGCCAGCGCGGCGGCGAGCACGTCGACGTCGAAGCGTTCGCGCGACGTCGTGGCAACGCCGGCGAGGCGCGCTGCGATGTCGGGAACCGTAGCCAGCGCCGCGAAGGCCTCGTCGCGCCCCAGCGCGTGCGCGTGAAGGAGCCGCAGCGTCGGCTCGATCGAGCTTTCGCCGCACAGCGCCAAGCTCTCCAACGTGTGCTTGCGCTGAGCTTCGTCGATGCTGCGCTTCGCTTCGTCGATCGTCCGCTGCGCGAGGTCGACACCCTCGAGCGCGAGCGCCGTTTCGAACACGTGCGCAGCACGCGCGGCGGGCCAAGCGAGCAACGCCGCGCGCACCTGCGCACCGAGTTTGGAATCAAGGCAAGCGCGCGCGAGCGCTGCGCTGCTTTCGTCGCCGCTGTCGACGCGCGCGAGCAAGGCCTCGATGTCGCCGTCGGCGCGCCGTTCGAGCTCGAACTGCGTGAGGCGATCGCCGCGCAATCCGACGTAGCGCAGCGCCGCGCGCGCGACCTCGCGCTCGCCGTCGTCGAACAAGGACGCCGCCAAGCGCGCCATCGGCCAGCCGGCGAGCGCGTTCGAAGGGGCGCTGTCGTCGACACGCGCGACGAAGGCGCGCGCCGCCTCGACGTTCGCGCAGGCCGGCAACGCAGCGCTTTCTTGGATGAGCACGGCGCGCAGCGCGTTGCGCGCATCTTCGTGGCGCGCGGAATCGAAGCGCGTTGCATCGACCGCGGCGTTCGCGACGTTCGGATCGACGATGTCCGCTTCGGCGCCACCGGCTGCGACATCGAACGCTGTCGGTGTTGCTGCAACGTCCGCGGAGCGTCGGTCCGCACTGTCGCCATCGCCATCGCGTTCGCCGTCACGATCGTTGTCGCTGTGGGCGTCGACGGCGAGTGCGGAGGACGCGTCGCGCTGCTCGGAGTGTGCTTGCGCGGCGCCCTCGATCTGAACTTCAGTCGCGACGCGCGGCGCGGCAATACCGGCGGCCTCACGTTCGATGGCCTGGGAATCTCGCGGCTCGCGCAGCTCGTCGCGCTGCTCGATGTCGAACGGCGGTGCGCCGTCGTTTGAGGCCATCGGCGAAGTTATCGGCGAAGTCGTCGGGGAGTTCGTCGACGCAACGTCGGACTCGTTTCGGTTCCAACGCGCAGCAAACCAGGCGCCGGCCGTGACGAGCGTGAGCGCAGCCACGGCCGCCACGCGTCGCCACTGCATCGCGCGCGAGCCGACCGTCGTGCGCGGATCGGACGCGATGCGTCGCAGCACGTCGCGCACGTTGCGCTCGACATCGACGTTCTCCTCGGGCGGTTCCGCCAAGCGCAGCAGGGCCTCGTCGATGTGATTGGCTCGGCGCGCGAACTCCGCGCACTCGCGACATGCCGCGACGTGTGCGTCGAGGGCCAACGCACGATCGAGCGACAACTCGCGGTCGAGTTCGCGCAACACCGCCTCGCGACATTCACGGCAACCGCTCACGACTTCCTCCCTTCGAACCACGGCGCGAGCCAGCGCAGCAACAGCTTGCGCGCCTGCATCACTTGCGTGCGCGCCGTCGCGGGTCGCACGCCGGTTTCGCGCGCGACGTCGTCGTACTCCAACCCTTCGAGGACGCGCAGGAACAGCGGCGCGCGCAGGCGGTGCGGCAGGCGTTCGAGCGCAGCGCGCAGCCCGGCCATCATCTCGCGCTCGCCGAGTTGCTCGCCCGGATGGCGCGCGGCCCCGGCGCGCTCGTCGCCCTCGAAGCGTTCGATCGACTCGCTCGGGCCGCGTCGCGAACGCACGCGAAAGTGATCGCGCGCGATGTGCAGCGCGATGCGCCGCAGCCAGGCCGACAAGGCCTCACCGTCGCGCAGGTTCGGCAGCGCGCGCCAAGCGCGGACAAAGGTGTCCTGCGCGAGGTCCTCGGCGTCCTCGTGATTGCCCGCGAGGCGGAACAAGAGCGCGTACACGCCGCGGAAGTGCGTGCGCGTCAGTTCCTCGAACGCGGTTCGATCGCCGGCGCGCGCTCGGCGCACCAAATCGACTTCACGTTCGCGCGAATCTTCCAATAGGCGTCCCATGCGGGTCGTTCGTAGCCGGTTCCGTTCGTCCCGATCCGGCGGCGCACGCTCGACGACGCTACCCGGGATGTTGTCGACGGCTTAGCTCCGAAAACGCGCGAGTTGCGCCACCCGCACGCCGTTCGCGAGCGCGACGATCTCGGCGATGTAAAAACCAAAATTCACCTGCACCCAGCGGAAACCACGCGGATAGATCCTGCGCCGCTGGTGAGGGGAACCGCCTTCTGGATGGCTCCCGAGTCGGCGCGCACGATCGAAGTACCGAGTGAGATGCTCCCCAGTTTCGGCGCGCCTCCTGATTCGAGCGCCTGCTGGTCCACACGCACCACGATCGAGCGCCCCCTCGCCAACGACTTAGGGGTCGGGCCGACTGTTCTCTGGGGGAGACGGCCGGTCCGGCCCCGTGTCGTTGTCGCCGCGACACTCCGGGCGATCGAGGTGCGGAACGGGGCCGAACCAGGACGCGAGTTCGGCCCGATGCGCATTCAGGAAATGGTCGTCCTTCGGACGACCCGCCTGCGCCTTGGATTCGACGATGTGCGACAGCAGCGCGACAGGCACGCCTACGTTCTCGTCGACGAAAGTACGGCGCGCGGACCACACGGCCTCGAACTCGAATTCGCCCATGACCAGCGTGAAGTCGATGGGTGGCGCCGCCTCACGCTGCGCTTGGGTCAGTGCGCGTTGGGCAACGATGTGTTCGGCGAGCCACAGGTCGCGCGGCGAATCGAGCGGCTCCCTCGCGCACCACAGGCTGAAACCGGACCGGTCCGCAGCTCGCCACGCCCGCACGAGGTTGTCGGGATCTCGTGGTAGGAACAGGTCTCGGTCCTGGGTGAAAAAACGTGAGGCACCTGTCGGCGCGTAGTAGTTGGCGCCGGCCACTCCGATCAGGACGAAGCGGACGTCTTCGAGGTGGAGCGCGGCAACGAGTTCTAGGAAGGGTTGCATCGTAGGGGAACGAGGCGCGCGCGCTTGAAGTCGTCGAGCCAGTGGTGGAGCTCGCGCTCGCCACCCTCTTTGACCGAGCCATCCCGGTTCTGCGGAAGCGCTTCCAACTGCGCGATGAGACGCCGATGTTCCGCGCTGACGACGAACGGGCCCGTCGGCGGTTGCCAGGGATGTTCGCGCTGCCTCGATTCGAGAAACGTCAGCGTCTTGAGAACATCCGAACGCAGGTCCGGGTCATCGATCGGCATGCCCCGATCTTAGGCGATCCGCGCGACCGGCGCGGGCCGCAGGTGCCGGCGCGTTCGATCGAAGTGCCGAACACGGCGGCGCCGTTGCACACGGAGTCGACGCGCTCGGCGCTCACTCGCTGCGACCTCGCGAGCCGCCGCGCGCGCCTCTATCCTCCGCGCCCGATGAGCACGACCATTCGTCCGCAAGGTCCGGCGGCGCGCGAGGAGCTCGGCGCGCTGCGGGAAGTTCCCTTCATGGGGGTGATCTTCGTCGTCCACGAGGCGATGAAGCTCGGCTTCGTCAACGGCCATCCCGCTTGGTGCAACTTGGGCCAGGGTCAGCCCGAAGTGGGCGAGATCGCGGGCGCGCCGCCGCGCTTGGCGAACATTGCGCTCGAGGCGCAGGACCACGCCTACGGGCCGCTCGGCGGGACGAACGAGCTGCGCGAAGCGATCGCGGCGCACTACAACCGGCTGTTCCGCAAGCACAAGAAGTCGAAGTACACGGCGGCGAACGTGTGCGTCGCCGGCGGCGGTCGGCTCGCGCTCACGCGTGCCTTCGCGGCGCTCGGCGCGGTCAACGTCGGCTACCAGTTGCCCGACTACACGGCCTACGAGGACATGTTCGAGCTGCACCTCGCGCGCTTGCACCCGGTTCCGATTCGAGCGCGCGAACAGGACGGCTTCATGGTGTCGCCCGAGCGTTTCGCGCACGAGATCGACGAGCGCGGCCTGTCGGCGCTCGTGCTTTCGAACCCGTGCAATCCGACGGGCAACGTCATTCAAGGCAAGGAGCTCGCGCAGCTCGTCGCGCTCGCGCGCGGACGCAACACGACGCTGCTCCTCGACGAGTTCTACAGCCACTTCATCTACACCGAGCGCGGCAAGCCCGGCGCGGGCGCGGTCAGCGGCGCGGAGTTCGTCGAGGACGTCGAGCGCGATCCGGTGTTGTTGATCGACGGCCTGACCAAGAGCTTCCGCTATCCCGGTTGGCGCATCGGTTGGGCGGTCGGCCCGAGCGCGATGATCGGGAGCTTGGCGCGCACGGCGAGTTCGATCGACGGCGGGCCGTCGCGCATCGCGCAACGCGCGGCGCTCGCGGTGCTCGAGCCGAAGCGCGCGGATCAAGAGACGACGGCCTTGCGCGAGTGCTTCGCGGCGAAGCGCAACTTGATGGTCGAGCGCTTGAAGGCGATGGGGGTGTGCTTCGCCGCCGAGCCGCGCTCGACGTTCTATGCGTGGGGCTCGCTCGCGAATTTGCCGGCGCCGTTGAACGACGCGATGACCTTCTTCCGCAGCGCGCTCGCACGGAAGGTGATGACCGTCCCCGGCGAGTTCTTCGACGTCAACCCCGGCAAGCGCCGCCGCGCCGAGTCGCCCTACAAGCAATGGATGCGCTTCTCGTTCGGTCCGCCGATCGACAACGTGCGCATGGGCCTCGATCGACTCGACGCGATGGTCGCCGAAGCTCGCAAGGGGTCGCGAGTGAAGGCGAAGAAGCGCTAGCGCTGCGTCACCACGTCATCGCCGCGAGCTCAACTCCGGCGCGTTGCGCGCGAACGCGCTTGGGATCGAAGAGCATTGTCGCGAGCGACGTGAGCGGCGCGCCCTGGTCGCCGTCTCTGGCACGGAACATCGTGAGCTGCGTCAGATCGTCGAAGCTCGCGTCGAACCAGCCGTCGGGCGTTTGGAACAGCGTTCCCTCGCGGCCGAGGCGCACGCGCATCCACGACACGTGGCCCGTACTCGTATCGAGGATCAAGACCGAGTTCTCGTTGGTAATCACCGCCGGCCCCTCGGCGCTCGCGTTCGGAGTCGATCCACGTCCGAGCGACGGCAGCCTCGAAGTGTCGAGCGGGCTCCACGGCTCCTTCGATGGATGCGAGTCCGGTGCCGTGAGGTCGAGCGCGTAGATCGGCATTCCTCTGCTGACAAACGCCGTCCAAACCCTCCGACCATCGCTCGCCCAACCGATCGACGCTGCTTCACCCATGCGTCCGCCAAGATGACCGCTCGTGAAGCGCGTCTTCATCGACGGAAGCTCGACGACGCGCAGGTACACGCCGACCGGCGTCGTCAGCGCCAGATGGTCCCCGGCCGGAGCGAAGGCGATGCGC
>CAYHRR010000200.1:0-7339 GCA_964358875.1 uncultured Planctomycetaceae bacterium
TGCTCGCGTGCCGCGCGCACGATCTCTTCCGGGTTGCAACGCGCCGGATGCGAGAAGTCGATGCGCGGCAACACGGTCGTCAAACCGAGCGCTGGCCCGAACAGCGCGAAGGGTGCGAAGCAAGCCAAGTCGATGTCGCCGGCGCGCATCGAGTAGAGCTCGCCCAACGCCGCGACTTGCGCGCGAAACATGCCGTGCGTGTAGGCGACACCCTTCGCGGGACCGGTCGAGCCCGACGTGAACAGGATCGCGGCCTGCTCGTCGAGCTCCGTTTCCGCCGGCGCGAAGCGACCTTCGCCGTCGCGCTGCAGGCCCGAAAGCGTCCGCGCGCCGAGCGGCAGCGCTCCTGTCGTCAACGCGACCTCGACCGACGCGAACGAGCGCGCGAAGGCAAGCTTGAGCGCGCATGCAAGCGGCACGCCCACGAAACCGCGCGGCCCGATGCGCTCGACGCACGCGAGCAATCCGGCGCGACCCATCGCCGGATCGATCAACACCGGTGGCGCGCCGAGCCGGAACAGCGCGTACACGAGCGCGACCCAGTCGATACCGGGCTTGACGAACACGCATGTGCGATCTCCGCGGCGCAGTCCGGCGCGCGCGAGCGCGTGCGCGATGCGGTCGACCTGCGCTTCGAGCTCGGCATAGGTCGCGCGGCGCCAGTCGTTCGCTCCGCGCGGTTCGATCAACGCGATGCGTTTCGGCGCGCTGTGCGCCTGCGCGCCGAGCAACGACGCGACGTTGAAGCGCTCGCTCACGGCAACGGATGCGCGGCCAAGAACTGCTGCATCCAGCCGAGCACTTCCTCGCGCGCGTCCTCCATGACCCAGTGACCGGCGCGCTCGGCGATGTGCACTTCGGCCTTGGGAAAGCGGCGTTGCCACTCGGCGCGATAGACGGGCGTGAAGCACCAATCACGCTCACCCCAGATCAAACACATCGGCACGTGCTGCAAACGCTCGAGGCCGTGCTCGATGTCCATCAAGGTCGACCACGACGGATGCGCCGGCGTCAGCGGGATGTCCTGCACGAAACGCAACGTGGCGATGCGCTCGCTCCAACTGCCGTAGGGAGCGAGCAAGCCGCGCTTCACCGGTTCTTCGAGACCGCCGCGCCTCTCCGTCGCCATCACGGAGGCCGCGCGCGCAAAAGCGTTGAAGCCCAGCACGGCGAGCGGACCGAGCACCGGAACGTGGCACGCGCGAATGCGCAGCGGCGCCCGAATGCCGGTGAAAGCTGCAGTGTTCATCACCACCAAGCGCGCGACCTTCTCCGGTCGTCGCACGGCGAATCCGCAGCCGATCGCGCCGCCCCAGTCGTGGACGACGAGCGTGATGCGTTCGAGGCCGAGCGCGTCGACGAGCTTTTCGACGTTGGTGATGTGCGTTTCGAGGCGATAGGGGAAGTCGCGCGGCTTGTCGCTGAATCCGCAGCCGATGTGATCGGGTGCGACGCAGCGGCGCTCGGCGCTGAAGCGCTTGACGGCCTCGCGCCACAAGAACGACCAGGTCGGATTGCCGTGCAAGAAGAGCAGCGGCTCGGCGTTGCGCGGACCTTCGTCCACGTAGTGCATCGTCGCGCCGCCGAGGTTCAAGAAGTGCGGTTCGAAGGGATACTCGCTCGCGAAGGCGCTCGCGCGTCGACGCGCGTCGGCAGCACGTTCGAGCAGCGTCGTCACGCGCGCACCTCGACAGCGCTTTCGAACGGCGCAGCGAGAATCACCCAGGTCACGCTCGCGTCGTCGGCGGTGCTGACCGAAGCGACGCGCTCGACGCTCACGAACTGACGCACGCGACGACGCGCTCCGTCGCAGGTGACGAGCATCGTGTCGGACGTCTCGACGGCGACGATCGAACAGCGCGCGAGCCCGCCGAGTCCCAGGTGCAGCTCTTTGAGCAGCGCTTCCTTCGCCGTCCACGCGCGCAGAAACGCAACGGCGTCGTGCGCGTCGAGCAACGCGCGCTCAGCCGGATTCAGCACGCGCTCACGCAACTCCGTCCGCACTTCGCGCGCATCCTCGACGTCGATACCGACCGCCGCGCGATGCACGACGCCGGCGACGCTCGCTCGCGAGTGGCTCGGCGACCAGAACCAGCCGGCGCTCGGAAGCGGCACATCGTCCACGTTTTTTTCGAGCGCTCCGAGCGTGGCGCCGGTGACGCCTGCACTCGCGTGCACGGCGAGCCGCGCGTGCGAGCTCTGTCGTGCGACGCGTTCGGAACCGCGCAGCGCGAGCTCGGGCAGCGGCGCCAGCACAGCGAAAACGGTGGACGTGCTCACGGCGCACCGTGGTTGAAGCGACGCACGATCTCGCGGTCGAAGAAATTGAAGCCCATGCCCGCGTCGACGACGAGTCCTTGGCCGTTCAGTCCCGACGAGCGCGCGCTCAACAGGAACAGCACGGCGGCCGCGACTTCCTCCGTCGAGAGTGCGCGATGGCGCAGCGTCGCGGCCTCGGCGAAGAGGTAGTTGTCGAGATAGCCCGGAATCCCGGCCGAAGCCGAGGTCTTGAGCGGCCCGGCCTTCACAGAGTTGAAGCGCACCGCGCTCGTCGCGGCGAAGGACTTGGCGAGGAACACGACGGCAGCGTCGAGCGCTGCTTTCACCGGTCCCATGTAGCCGTAGCTCTCCGCCGCCATGGTCGTCGTCGAAATCGAAATCGTCACGACGGACGCGTCGTGCGCGAGAGCGGGTTTGAAAGCGTTGGCGAGCGCGATCAACGAGAAGCAAGACACATCGACGGCCTGCAAAAAATCGGCGCGCGCGGTCTCGTCGAACGGCCGCACGCCGCGCGCGTAGTTCGCGAAGGCGATCGAGTGCACGAGCCCGTCGAGCGGTCCGTGGGCCGCCTGGATTTCGCGCGCCACGGCGTCGATCTCGCTTTGACGCTCGACGTCGCACACGTAGACGGGACACGGTGCGAGCAGCTTCGCGAGCTGCTCCTTGCGCGCCGATGAGCGCACGACGTGCACGACTTCGGCACCGGCCTCGACCAGCGCCTTGTGAACGAACCACGCGACGCTCTTTTTGTTCGCGACACCCGTGACGACGATGCGCTTGCCGGTGAGGCGCAGAAAATCCATCACACGCCTCCCGCGTTTTGCGCAGCCGTCACCGCGACGACGAATTGCACGCGCAGCACGTTCTCGCCGTTGCACGTGAGTTTCGCGGTCATGTAGCGCGCGGGCCCGACGCGTTCGTCGAGCGCGACCTCGCAGCGCAAGGTTTCACCGGGCCCGACCATGCGCCGAAAGCGCGCGTCGCCGATCTTGGTGAGCACGGGAACGGCGCCTTCGGGGGAAATGTCGCGCGCCTCGGACGCGCACAGGATCGCGCCTGACTGGAAGGCGCACTCGCAGAGCAGCACGCCGGGCACGATGGGTCGGCCGGGATAGTGGCCGCGAAAGAAAGGCGAATCCGCTTTGACGTCCCACTCGGTGACGAGCCGCGCTTCGCCGCGCTCGACGATGCGATCGACGAACAAGAACGGCTCGCGATGGGGAATCGCCGCGCGCACATCGTCCTGCATCACAGGCCCCCGGTGACTTCGAGCGTCGTGCCCGTGATGTACGCGGCCTCGCGCTCGGCGAGGCAACGCACGGCGTAGGCGATCTCCTCCGGCTTGCCGAAGCGCTTGAGCGGCACGCTCTCGAGGTGCTTCTTCTTCACGTCGTCGGGGAGATCGGCGAGCAACTCCGTGTCGACGAAGCCCGGACTCACACAGTTGACGGTGATGCCGCGCTTGGCGACTTCGCGCGCGAGCGAGCGCATCAAGCCGACTTGGCCGGCCTTCGACGCGGAGTAGTTGGCCTGGCCTTCGAAACCGTGCGCGCCGGCCGGCGAGGTGATGAACACGATGCGACCGTAGCGACGCTGCAGCATGTGCAGCACAGCGAAGCGGCTCATGTTGAAACCGCCGGTGAGGTTGGTGTCGATCACCGAATTCCATTCGGCGGGCGTCATCATCGCGACCACGCGATCACGGCGCAGGCCCGAGTTGTTGACGAGCACCTGCACGCCGTCCGCGCATTCGCCGTCGACGCGCTGCCAAAAGCTCTCGACCGCCGCGTAGTCGACGACGTCGAAACGCGCGAGCTTCGCGCGGCCGCCGAAGCGTGCGCACTCGTCCTCGAAAGCCCGCGCCGCCGCTTCGTTCGCATGCCATGTCGCATAGACCGTCGCGCCGCGCTCGAGAAAGTCGAGCGCGATGGCGCGACCCAGTCCGCGCGTGCCGCCGGTGACGACGACCGTTTGTCCTTCGAAGCTCAAGCGCGCGCCTCCGCGATGGAAAACAGGAACTGGTCGATCTTGTTGGCGGTGATGACGCCGTAGTTCGCGGCGCCGAGCCAGCCGGACATGATGATCCCGACCGAGCCCGAGTGATACAGCCCGTCGACCTCGCGTGACAGCTCCATGCTGTAGCGCAGTCCTTCCCACTTCGTGCCGAACGAGGCGCCTTGAGCGTGTTGCGTGTAGAAGGCGAAAGTGCGCGGCGTGGCGGCCTCGACGTGATCGGCGATGGCGCGGATGTCCGGGACGTAGCGTTCGAGCTGAGCCAGCGTGGTTTCGATCAACGCCTGCTTCTCGCGCTCGTAGTCGGCGTCGTTCAGCGTCGCCCAGTCGTTCCAATTTGCGTTGGTCGAGCTGACGATCGAGAAGCGCGTCGAGCCGGGTCGCGTCTTGGGGTAGTAGAAGGAAAAGGTGCGGCTCAGCCCGTGCATGTCGCACAAGGCCGGCGAATCGAAGCGCTCGCGCGTCGACGTGAACAGCAGATCCGTCACCCACGGAACGACGGCGCCTTCGCGGATGCCGATGTACACCTGCGTGCTCGAGTTGTTGAGCCGCACGGCCTTCAATCCGCCGACGAAGTCGGGCGTGAAGTGCTGCTCGCCGCACAGCTTCAGCACCGTGTGCTTGAGGTTGGCGTTGGAGAGCACGGCCTTGGCCGCGATGAAGCGCCCGCCGCTCTGAACTCCGACGGCGCGTCGGCCTTCGACGACGATGCGTTCGACTTCGGCGTTGTTGAACAGCGCGACGCCGTTCGCTTCGAGCTCCGCCTTCATCGCTCGAATCAGGCCGTCGGTGCCGCCGGTGAAGGTGAACACGCCCTTCGACATGAAATTCGAGAACACGATGCCGTAGGCCACGGCCGGATCCTCGAGCGTGGAGCCGTTCGCATAGGCGATCGGTTCGAGCAACAAGCGATGCACGTCGTTGCGGCCGGGAAAGAAGCGCTCGAAGACGTCCGCGACCGTGTCGCGCGGATCGTCGTAGTAGTTGAGTTCGCGCAGGTAGTCGAAAAAGCGCTCGACCTGCGCGCGCGTTTGCCCGAAGCGCGTGACGAGCTGTTCGGTGAAGTCCTCGCGCGTGAAGCTCGTGTCGAGCGTGAACTGCGGGTTGTCGAAGCGGATGCCGTCGAGCCGCACGATGCGCTCGGCGATCGCCGGACTCCAGTGACGGCGACAGGTCTTCACCATGCCGTAGGGGAAGCCGTGCAGCGACACGTCGAACACGTGGCCGCCCTTGCGTTTGAACCACGTGGCGAGCCCGCCGAAGTTGTAGTGCTGCTCGAGCAACGCCACGCGCTTGCCGAGTTTGGCGAGCACGTTGGCGGCCGTCAGGCCGGCGAGTCCGCTACCGATCACCACGACGTCATAGGCGCTCTGCGCCTGCGCGAGCGCGTCGCCGGCGCTCGGTCGTTTGCCGTCGCGCGAACCGCGGAAGTAGCGGCGTTCCACGCTCACGACGCGCCTCCCTGCGGCGCGAGCACGGCGCTGTTCGCGGTGGCGATGCCCGAGAGCAACGCGCCGACGATGCCGACTTGACCGGCGTCCGTTCCGATCAAGTGCAGCGCGGCGACGCCGCTCGCACCGTCGCGGCGCTTGTGCGGTGTGCCGTAGATCGCGCCGCCGCGATGGCCGGTGAAGCGTTCGATGGTCGTGGGGGAGAACGAGTCGCGCTCGACGGAGTAAGGCCGTGGATCGAAGGCGAAAGGCGCGGCGGCGTCGAGCATGCGTTCGACGCTGCGGTCCTTCGCGGCGCGGTATTCAGCCTCGCCGAGCGCCGCAAAACGCGCGTGGTTCGCGATCGCAGTGACGCGCAACAAGCCTTCCGGCAACGGCGTCTTGTGAGCGTAGTTGTTCGGGCAATTGATCACGCCGCTCGTCGCGTCGATGAAGTCGTCGGGGCGCGCATAGCGAAACGTGGGGCCGTTGTTGAAGAACGTGATCGTCGCGAGATAGCCCAATTCGTGCGGCGCGCGATCGAGCACGCTGATCGTCTCGACGAAGCTGAGTCGGCCGATGTCGTGCTCGTCCTGTGCGCCGTCAAGGCCGCACAGCGCGCGCGTTTCGACTAGGCCCGCCGAGGAAAAAATCTGCTCGGCCTCGAGTCGCGTGCCGTCGTCGAGCAGCACTGCGCGCGCGCAACCGTCGCGAACCTCGATGCGCGCCACGCCGTTGCGCATGCGCAGCTCGCCGCCTTCGGCCTCGAAGCGGCCGATCAACAAGTCGAGCAGCGCCTTGATGCCGCCGGCGGGACGCGCCATGCCTTCGACGTGGATCGAGCGGAACAACACGCCGAAGTCGCCCCACGACATGTCGTCTTCGCTCGCCGAACCGTAGAAGCACGGTGCGACGAGCAACATCTCGGCGAGCAGCGGATCGCGCACGAACTCGGCGACGCGCACGCGCGCACTCGCAGCGCGCTCGAGCTCCGTGCCGCCCGTGTAGTGCGGCAGCGAGGCGAGCAGACGATCGAAACCAGCGCTTTCCGCCGGGAAAAGCCGCGCGACTTCGCTGCGCATCAAGTCGAGCTCGTTCGAATAGCGCAGCCGCACCAGCTGTCCTTGCACGGCGAACGCGGTCTCGGAAAAGCTCTGCGGCGCGAGCTCCAAGGCGTCGTAGGGGATGCGCAGTTGGCGCAGGATCTTCGTCAGCGGCGCACCGGCCGTGTTGCGCGGCACGAAGTTCGTCAGCGCGTGCAGGCCGGTGTCGAAGCGTCGACCGGCGCGCTTGTAGAAGGAGTTCAGCCCGCCCCACAAGTAGTGCCGCTCGAGGATCGCGACGCGCTTGCCGGCTTGCGCCAAGCGAATGCCGGCGGCGAGACCGCTCATGCCTGCGCCGATGACGAGGGCGTCGTAGCGCATGCGCTGCTCCTGAAGTCGGACGCTCAGGCCTTGAGGGCCGTCGTCACGAGCTTCTTGCCTTCGAGCTTCGGCGCGAGGTATTCGACGCAACCGCCGAGCGTGGCGAGGCGCATGTAGTCCTCTTCGGGCACCTGCACGCCGTAGCGCTTGCGAAGTTCCATGACGATGTCGAGGAAGTCCATCGAGTCGAGC
>CAYHRR010000201.1:0-7305 GCA_964358875.1 uncultured Planctomycetaceae bacterium
GTCGGCGTGCGGATGATCTCTGCGCCGAGCGCTTCGAGCACCACCTGCTTCTCGCGGCTCATCTTCTCGGGCAGCGTGATGATCATGCGATAGCCCTTCACCGCCGCGGCGAGCGCCATGCCGATGCCGGTGTTGCCGCTGGTCGGCTCGATCAACGTGTCGCCCGGCTTGATGCGGCCCTTGCGCTCGGCTTCCTCGACCATGCGCTTGCCGATGCGATCCTTCACGGAGCCGCCGGCGTTCAGGTACTCGCACTTGGCGAGGATCTCGCAACCGGTGTTGTGACCGATCGTGCGCAGGCGGACCATCGGCGTGTTGCCGATCGCTTCGAGGATCGAGTTGTGAATCTTGGCCACGGCGTTTCTTTCGCTGGAGAGTTGGAGGGCCGGGATTCTAAGGAGCGGGCGGCGCGAGCACGATCGTTCCTCGCGCGCCGAGCGTCACTGCGCAACGTTGCACGCGATCGCGACCGGGCCACGGCGCGCCGAAGGGACCGATGCGGCGACCGCTGCGCAGATCGAAGCGCCAGGTGTGCCACGGACAGGTCACGGCGCCGTCGGCCACCGAGCCTTCGAACAACGGGCCTTCGAGATGCGGGCAAAAGGCCTGGATGCACAGCACTTCGCGCTGGTTGACGTACAGCGCCATCGTGCCCCACGGCGTCGTGATCGGCCGCGGGCGCTCGGGGTCGAGCTCATCGGGGCGCAGGTTGGTGTCGAAGGTCATCGGTGTCGAAGCCATGTGAGCGCTAGTAGATCGGGTCTTGGTTGAGATCCGACTGGACCACCTCGAATTGGTAGCCGTACGCCTTGACCGCAGAAAGCACGACTTCCTTGAACCAGGGTTCTGCATTCGGAGCGACGAACACGCGGTCAATCAGGTTCGTGACATCGATCGGAACTCCATCGCCGAGATGCCATCGTGTTCGACGCGGCCAGTGGTGGATCGATGTGTCCGCAACAACCGCTCGAAGTTCACGTTCGTGTTCGAAGCTCTTTCGCTTCCAAGCGGCAGTCGTCCGCGCTGACGGTTGATCGTGCTGGTAGTCGATGTACTTGACGAGAGCGAGGCGAACAAACAGTCGAGGTAACCAACCGTCAGCGCCGGGCGACACTCGCGCTGGACCGCCTTCATGAGTGGGAAAGCACCCGACCAGTCGTCCGACAGTCGAAGAAATGGCGATGCCCTGCGTCCTGCTCGAGTAAGCCGCCCACATCGCCGCAGACTCGACTCCGTTGAGGTGCCAACAACTGACGAGCGTGCTCTGAACCTGCAGCCTTGCACTCTGCAACTCGTCCAGGTCTCCGGGGCGAAGCGGCGTGAGCTGCCGGGCACCCTTGAACATTTCTGCGCGCATAGCCGCATGCAGTTTCGGCATGGACCCTTCGAAGCGATCGCCGAGCTTGTCTAGTCGTGCGAAGTAGAGTTCCTTACGACTCATCAGCGACAGGAACTTCGCCAGGTCCATGTAGCGCCAGATCGTTGCTGCGGTGTCTATGCCGGCCGCATCGGGATCTGTCGGATCGGGATGCCAGAAGTACTCCGGTTTCGGCGCAGGAACGAACGGGTCCGATGTTGACGTGTTCGAGTTCACGAGACAGGTACCTCCGAAGTTAGCGACTCACTCCGTCGCGTCTCGCGCGCGAAGGAAGCGCGGATCGTCTCCTTGGGCGGCGGTTCGGGCCACAGTCGCACGATGCGAACAAGAGCGTGGCTCGCGGCCTTCGCGCGGAAGTAGCGCTCGTGCTCCCATTCGACCTCGGCCATCGCGAGCAAACTCTCGACGAACTCCGGCAAGGCGGCGTCGCGCGCGAGGCGCGCCGCGTTCTCGTACTCGACGATGTTGCCGCGCTCGAGGCGGCCCGCGCCGTACATCGGAACGAACCAACCTGACACGCGGCACAGCGCGGCGAGCGAGTTTCCGATCAGCGCGGCGCGCAACTCCAGCAGGCGACTCGGCCGCGCGCCGAGCTCGCTGAGCAGCGCACCGACTTGGCGGCGATGGTGCAGCTCCTCCTCGTCGATCGAGCGGATGCGCGCGCGCTCATCGGCGTCGCTCACGGCGCGCGCGTGGCCGCGGTACGCGAGGCTCGCCGCGCGTTCGCCCGAGTACGCGGCGCGGAGCAGCGCGATCAGCAGACGGCGGCTTTCGACTTCGCGCGGCGACATGCGTTCCAAGCCTAGACCGCGCCGCGCTGTGCTGCGCCGTAAGCTCTGCGACTCGCGAGGTCACCATGGCGAAACGAGATGCATCGGAAGCGGCGTTTGCGGCGCTGCGCGAATACGGACTCGGCTTTCCCGAGGCGCACGAAGATCACCCCTGGGGCGAGACCGCGCTCAAGGTGAAAGCGAAGGTGTTTTGCTTCCTCAGTCGCCACACCGGCGGCTTGAGCATGTCCGTGAAGCTGCCGCACTCGAAGCGCGAGGCGCTGCTGCTGCCGTTCGCCGAGCCGACGGGTTACGGCCTGGGCAAACACGCTTGGGTCACGGCGACGTTTGCCGCAGATCGCGAGCCGCCCTCGGCGATCTTGCGCACATGGATCGACGAGAGCTATCGAGCGATCGCGCCGAAGAAACTCGTCGCGGCGCTCGATGCGCCGAGTGCTCCGCCGCCGACGAAGAGCGCGAAGGCGACCAAGCGCGCGAAGTGAGCGTGACTGCGAGGGCGTGTCAGTGCTGCTGCGTGTCGCGCTGCGCCGGGAGCTCGTGCACGCCCTCGTTCGCGCTGCGCGCGCCGTCGAAAAACTCGACCGCGCCCGTGTCGAGGTCGTAGCGCGCGCCGACGATCTTCACGAGCTGGAAGTGCGCGTGTTCGGCGAGCAAGGGCTCGCAGTGTTCGAGCTTGGTGACGATGCGCGCGACGTTGGCGCGCACGGCATTGTCGAGCACGTCGCCGCCCTGCGCCTTCGCCTGTGCGACGGCCGGACTGAGCGACGGAACGAAACTCGCCAAGTGCGCAGGCAAGTGGCCGCCGTCGAGCACGGCCTTGACCGCGCCGCAGCGTTCGTGGCCGAGCACGACGATCAGCTTCGCGCCGAGGTGCTCGATCGCGTACTCGATGCTGCCGAGATCCGGGTCGCTGAGCACATTGCCCGCGACGCGCACGACGAACAGGTCGCCGAGGCCTTGATCGAAGACGATTTCGGGCGCGACGCGCGAGTCGGCGCAACCGACGACGACGGCGAACGGATGCTGGCCTTTGGCGAGGTTTTCGCGCCGCGAAAGCACGTCTTGCACGAAGCGCAAGCGACCGTCGCAGAAGCGTTCGTTGCCTTGGGCGAGGCGTTCGATCGGGTCGAGCGCTTCAGCGGCGCCGGCTTCGCTGCAACCGAGGGATCCGAGACACGACGCGGCGACGGTGAACGTGAGTGCAAGCAAGCGCATGGCTACGGATCTCCGCTGACGAACGGGTTCGAGAACGACGTTGCGAGCTATCGACCGCGCCGCTGAGCGCTCGTGAACCGACGAGCGCGCCCTTCCTCACTTCGGGACTGCGTGACAGAATCCGCCGCGTGGCTCAAACAACTCTGGTGCTCGCGGTCGACGGCGCGCAGGCGCGTGAGATCGAGCGCAAGCTGATCGCGAGCGCGTTTTCGTTCCACTCCGCGCCGCACGCGACGTTTTCGGCCAAGGGCCAGGGTGTGGTCGCGACGCACTACCACTCGGGCAAGCTCGTGATCCAAGGCGAGCATCCCGAGAGCTTCGTGACCGCCTATGTCGACGGCGCGTCGATCAACGCGACGAAAAAGAAGTCGAGTGCGCCGCAGGCGATCCGTGCGCCCGACAGCGCCGAAGAAACGATGATCGGCGGCGATGAATCGGGCAAAGGCGATTACTTCGGGCCGCTGGTCGTCGCAGCGGTGAGGCTCGAGCCGGCGCTGGCGCGCGCTTTGGCTCGCGGCGAAGTGCGCGATTGCAAGTTGATGAGCGACGAACAGGTGCTGCGCGTCGGCGCGGCCCTGCGCGCCAACGTGCCGTTCGCCGTCGCGCGCCTGGATCCCGACGACTACAACGCCGAGCACGCGCGCGTGAAGAATCTCAATCCAATGTTGGCCGCGCTGCACGCCAAGGCCGTGCGCGAACTCGCGACGCCGGGTGTGCGCGTGGTGATCGATCAGTTCGCGAACGAACGCCTGATGCAGACGGCGCTGAAGGGCGTCGACATCAAGTTGGAGCAACGGCATCGCGCCGAGGAGTTGCTCGCCGTCGCCGCAGCGAGCGTGATCGCGCGCGAACAGTTCTTGTCGGCACTGAAGGAGCTGTCGGAAACCTGGGCGGTCGATCTCGCCAAGGGCGCGGGCGATCCGGTGCAACGCGCGGCGCGGCGGTTCCTGCAACTGCACGGCATGGAGAAGCTCGGGCACGTCGCCAAGCTGCACTTCAAGAACACGCAGAAGCTCGGCGGGGCCGCGCGATGAAGCTGCGCGTGATGGCGGGAACGGGCAACACGTTCGCAGTCGTCGACGGCGAGCGCGAGAGCTTGGCCGACGATTGCGCGTCGCTCGCGCGGCGTTTGTGCGCGAGCGCGATTTGGGAAGGCCGCCTCCCGCGCCTCGACGGTCTGTTGGTCGTCACGCGCTCGCAGGCCGGCGCCGATTGCCGCATGCGCATCTTCAACGCCGACGGAAGTCGGGCGGAGGCTTGCGGGAACGGTCTGCGCGTCGTCGCACGTTTCGCGCGCGAGCAAGGCTTCGCCGCGCGCGATCGGTTGCGCGTCGAGACCGACGCGGGTGTGCGCGACGTCGAGCTCGTGCGCAACGTCGACGGCACGATCACGGCGGCGCGCGCGCGCATGGGTGCGCCGCGCAAGATCGAGCGCGACGTCGAGCTCGTCACCTCGCGCGGCCCGCTGCGCGCGACGCTCGTCGACATGGGCAATCCGCACTGCGTGTTGTTCGTCGACGACGAACGCGCGACGGCGGTCGGCGAACTCGGGCGCGAGCTCGAGCTGCATCCACGCTTTCCGCAGCGCACGAACGTCGAGTTCGCCGCGCAGCGCAACGAGCGCTTGTTCCTGCGCGTGTGGGAGCGCGGCGTCGGTGAAACCGCGGCGTGCGGCACCGGCGCGTGCGCGACGGCCGTCGCTGCCGCGCTCGCCCGCAAGGTTTCGTTACCGGTCGACATCGAATTGCCCGGAGGACGGCTCGGCGTCGACTGGGACGGTCGAGGCGAGGTCGTGCTCAGCGGATCGTGCGATGACTTGTGGCGCGGCGAAGTCGGCGCCGAAACGGCGGTTCCGCGATGATCGACATTCGTGTTGCACACGCGCTCGGTGCGGGTGAAGCGAGCACGCGCCTCACGGCCGCTTTCGCCAAGCGCTCGGTCGCGGTCGTCAGCGCAGACGGCGGGCGCAGCGGGACGTTGACCAAGCAATTGCCGTTCGTCGGCTCCGTGTCGGCCGAGTTCGAAGTGCAGGACGACGCCGTGCTCGTGCGCGTCACGCAGGCTCCGGCCTTCCCATCGGCGGACACGCTTCGTCGCATGGTCGAAGACGAGCTCGCACAAATTCTGAAGTCGTGACGCGCAACGGGCTGCGCGGGGCTATCAACTCGTCGCCGTTTCGAACGGCGCGGCGCAACACCGCGATGCGGGTTCGGCTTCCGCGACGAGGCACGTCACGGACGCCGTCGCACACACGGCACTTTTCCAACGAATAGGCATAGCCGGACTCGACGCTTGGGATTCCTCTTCCACATCGCGATCGCGATCGCAGCGATGGCCGCCGCCGAACAAGGCGCGGTCAGCGGTTGGGAAGCACCGCTCGCCGTGCTGCTTCTCGCGTTCGTGCCGCACGCGCTCGCTTGGCTCGACCGACGCTTGTTCCTACGCGGCCACTTCAAAGTCGCGGCGGTCGTGTACGCGCTGATCGCCTGGTCGCCGCCGCTCTTGTTCGTGTGCGCGGAACTCGTGTGCGGTTGGTCCGCGACGGTTGCGACCGCGCTCGCCACGCGACCGTCGCTGCTCGGTTGGCCGAACCTGTCGGCGCTCGTCGTGTTCGCGCCCTTCGTGCTGTACACGTGGCTCGCGATCGACGCGCGCGCGCGCGTCGGCGACACGCGCCCCGAGCAGATCGCGCGCCAGCGTCGCTTCCAGGTGCGCATGTTCCTCGCGACGCTGTTGCCCTTCGCCATGTTCGTCGTGATCTCGTGGTCGATCGGTCTCGTGCCGACCTTGCGCGTGAACATCGAAAACGTCGCGCTGTTCGGCGGACTCTTCTCGCTCGCGTTGATCGCCACGGCGATCGCGGTCTTGCCATGGTTGTTGCGGCGCACGTGGGACACGCATCCGATGCCGGCGGGCGTCACGCGCACGACGCTCGAAGGATTCGCGCGCGCGATCGGCTTCGAATGCCGCGAGCTCGTCGTGTGGAACACCGGCTTCCAAATGGCGAACGCGGCGGTCGTCGGCATCGGACGCGGCAAGTTGGTCGTGTTCTCGGACTTGTTGCTCTCGCAGTTGCCGCCGCGCGAGTTGCTCGCCGTGTTCGCTCACGAGATCGGGCACGTCGCCAAGCACCACGTCGTCGTTTTCGTGGCCTGGTCGATGGCGTTCTTCATCGGCGCGGATCTCGCCGCGGTGTGGCTCGCGGTCGACGACCAATGGCTCGCGCTCGCGGTGCTGGCTGCGACCGTAGCGGGTTGGTACTTCGCCTTCGGCTGGTTCTCGCGGCGCTCGGAGCTCGACGCCGACTTGCACAGCATCGCCGTCACCGGCGATGTCGACGCGATGGTCAGCGCGCTCGAAATCGTCGGCGGGCCGCACTCGCGCGCGCAAAAATCCTGGCGGCATTTCAGCACGGCGCGCCGCGTCGAGTTCCTGCGCGACGTTCAGCGCGACGCGTCGATCGGCACACGCTTGCAACGCAAACTGCGCCGGATCGGCGCCGTGGGTGTCGTGTTCGGAGCGCTCGCCATTGCTGCGGAAGCGTGGACGCTTTCGCGCAGCTATCGCGAAGACGAAGTGCGCGTGCTGTTGGCCTTGGACGCGAGCGCGGATGCAGTGGCAGCGCTGCGCCGAATCGACGATCCGGATGCGGAACTGGCGCGCCTCGTCGCGCTCGCCAACTCGCCGCCGGTCGAGGCCGCACGGCTCGAGGACTTGAGCGCGCTGGCGAACGACGCGCGCACGTGCGGAGACTTGCTGCTCGCTGCGGACCTCTACACGTTGGCGCAGTTGCGCGGCGTAACGGGACTCGACGCGCAGCTCGAGCCGCTCGCCGAGCTGCTCAGAACTGAAAGTAGATGAACGGCTTCACGACGCTGTTCATGAAGGCGATGGCGAGCGGCGCGAGCACGCCGAGCGTCA
>CAYHRR010000202.1:0-7269 GCA_964358875.1 uncultured Planctomycetaceae bacterium
CCTGTTCGAAGCCGAGGGCGAGATTCGCCTCGACGGTGTGCCGATTCGCAAGCTCGAGCTCGCGACCTTGCGCGGCGCGCTCGGCTGCGTGCCGCAGGACAGCTTCCTGTTCAGCGACACGTGGCGCGGCAACGTCGGCTTCGGTGCGGAGCACGTGCTCGACGACGCAGCGATCGCCGATCTCGCGCAGCGCGCGTGCATGACTGCAGAAGTCGCGACCTTTCCCAAGGGCTTCGACCAACGCATCGGCGAGCGCGGCGTGACGCTGTCGGGCGGTCAGCGACAGCGCACCTGCATCGCGCGCGCGCTGGCCCGCGATCCGCGCGTGCTCGTGCTCGACGATTCGCTGAGCGCCGTCGATACCGAAACGGAATCGCAGCTCGTGCGCAACTTGAAGAGCGCGAGCCACGGCCGCACCGTGATCATCGCGGCGCATCGTTTGTCGACCGTGCGCCACGCCGAGCAGATCGTCGTGCTCGAGCGCGGCCGCGTCGTGCAGCGCGGCACGCACGCCGAGTTGCTCGCGCAGAGCGGTTGGTACGCCGAGACCTGGGCGCGCCAGCAAACGCAAGAGGAGTTCGCGGAACTGTGAGCGCGAAGACCCAAGCACGCGCGAAGAGCGACGAGCACGACGACACTCCCGAGGAGTTCGTCGCCGGCAAGGCGTGGGATTCGCACCTCGCCGCGCGCTTGCTCGACGAAGCGCGGCCGCACTGGAAGTTGTTCGCGGGCACGTTTCTCGTGTTGTGCGGCCTTTTCGCGCTCGAAATCGCCGCGCCGTGGATCATTCGGCACGTCGTCGACGGCCCGGTGCAAGCCGCGCTCGACGCGCGCGCTGCGCATCCGGAGAGCTTCGACTCGGCGCCCTATCTGCGCGACTTGCTGGTGTGGGCCGGCGTGTTCCTGGTGTGCGGCGCGTTCACCGTGCTGTTCCGCTACCTCGAGATCGCGCACCTCACGCGCACGGGTCAAACGGTGATCGCCGGATTGCGCGCGAAGCTGTTCGCGCACATCGCGCAGCTTGATCTCGCCTGGTTCGATCGGACGCCGACCGGTTCGCTCGTCACGCGCGTCACCAGCGACATCGAGAACCTGAACGAGATGTTCACGTCGGGGCTCGTGACGCTCGTCTTCGATTTCGTGCGCATCATCGTGCTGCTTTCGATCCTGTTCGTCCTGCAGTGGAAGCTCGCGCTCGTCGTCGCGCTGCTCATGCCGGCACTCGTCGTCGTCAGCCTCGTATTCCGCGGCGGCGCCCGCAACGCGCACCGCGACGTGCGTGCGCAGAACGCGCGCCTCAACGGCTACTTGCAGGAGGTTCTTTCGGGCGTGCGCGTCGTGCAGGTCTTCGGCCGCGAGGCGCGCGTCGGCGCTCGCTTCGGTTCGTTGCTCGCGCGCTACCTGCGCGCCAACGTGCGCACGATCTTGCTCTTCGCGCTGTTCTTCCCGGCGCTCGACCTCGTCGTCACCGGCATCCAAGACGCGACCTTGTGGTTCGGCGGCCACGACATCGCGGCGAGCACGCTGTCGGTCGGCGTGTTCATCCAGTTCTGGCTCTACACGCTCAAGGCGCTCGACCCGATCCGCGAACTCGGCGAGCGCTACAACGTGCTGCAGAGCGCGTTCGCGTCGTCCGAGCGCATCTTCCAAGTGCTCGACACCGTGCCTTCGATCCGCACGCCCGCAGTGCCGCGCCGACTCGACGAATTGCGCGGCCACATTCGCTTCGAACACGTGTCCTTCGAGTACGTGCCGGGCGTGCCCGTTTTGAAGGACGTTTCGTTCGAGATCCCGCCCGGCGCGACGGTCGCCGTCGTCGGCGCGACCGGCGCGGGCAAGACCACACTCGTCAACTTGCTGCTGCGTTTCTACGAGCCGAGCGCCGGCCGCATCACGATCGACGGCATCGATCTGGCCGAGTTCGAACTCGGCGCGTTGCGCACGCACTTCGGCCTCGTGCTGCAGGAGGACTTCCTGTTTGCCGGCACGGTGCACGAGAACCTCGTCATGGAGCGTGACGACGTCACCGAGGAAGCGCTCGAACTCGCGCTCGAAGCGAGCCGCGCGACGCTCGTGATCGAGCGCCTCGACGGAGGCTTGCACGCGCCCGTCGCCGAGCGCGGCGCGACCTTGTCGACCGGCGAACGGCAGTTGCTCGCGATCGCACGCGCGCTCGCGGGTCGGCCGCGCATCGTCGTGCTCGACGAAGCGACGGCGAGCGTCGACTCGGCGACCGAGGCGCAGATCGAACAAGCGCAGGACAATTTGTTGAGCGGGCGCTCGGCGCTGGTGATCGCGCACCGCCTTTCGACCGTGCGGCGTGCGGACCGCATCCTGGTCATGCACCGCGGCGAGTTGCGCGAGAGCGGCACGCACGCCGAGCTGCTCGCCGCGCGCGGCATCTATGCGCGCCTGTACACGTTGCAGTTCGCCGAGCACGCCGACACGCCCGGCCCGAGTTCCGCGCGCGCGTGACGGCATTTGCGTTCGCGCAGTAGCGAATCGGCGACGCGGCGAGGTCGCGCACGCTCGCTCGACGTCCCCGAACGCGCGCGCGCGTGGCCTGCGAAGGCGCGCACTTGCCGAGCGCGAGCCCGAGGCAGAGAATCCCGCTCCTTGCCATGACTTCCAAACCGTCCGAGGACTTGCCTCCCAGCGGCGGATCGACCGACCCGGTGCACACCGGCCGCGTTCGCAGCGACGACTTCGCCGCTGAACTGCTGAGTCGTCTCGGCACGCGGCGCACGCCGCAACCGCGCTACGAGCGCATCGATCGCGTCGCTCAGGGCGGCATGGGCACGATCTATCGCGTGCGCGACGTCGATCTGCACCGCGAGCTCGCGATGAAGGTGTTGCGCACGAGCGATGCCGAGGACACGCCGCGCGGCTCGACCGCATCGTTGCGCCTCGCCCGTTTCGTCGAAGAAGCGCAGGTCACGGGCCAACTCGATCATCCCGGCATCGTGCCCGTTCACGAACTCGGGCTCGACGCTCAAGGCCGCGTGTACTTCACGATGAAGCTCGTGCGCGGGCGCACGCTGCGCGAGGTGCTCGAGCTTGCGCGCGACGGTCGCGAGGGTTGGACGACGACGCGCGTGGTCGGCGTGTTGCTGCGCGTGTGCGAAGCGATGGCCTACGCGCACGACAAGCGCGTGATCCACCGCGATCTCAAGCCGTCGAATCTGATGGTCGGTCGCTTCGGCGAAGTGTTCGTCATGGATTGGGGCCTCGCGCGCGTGCTCGATCGGCCCGATCCGCGCGACCTGCGCATCCGCGAGCCCGACGACGACACGGCGACGCAGCCGGTGCTTTCCGATCGGCGCGAGAGCGGCGACGACTCGCACTCGCCTCTGTACACGATGGACGGCGACGTGTTCGGCACGCCGGCCTACATGCCGCCCGAGCAAGCGCGCGGCGACGTCGCGCGCATCGGAACGGCGGCGGATGTCTATGCCGTCGGCGCGATTCTCTACCACCTGCTCGCCGCTTGCATGCCCTACGGCACGCCCGGCGTGCGCGTCGACAACGTCGCAGTGTGGCGCGCGGTCAAGGACCGGCCGCCGGTGCCGTTGAAAGAGATTGCGCCGCGCGCGCAGGAGGAACTCGTCGCGATCTGCGAACGCGCGATGCGCCGCGATCCGCTCGCGCGCCATGCGTCGATGGAGGAACTGGCCGGTTCTCTGCGCGCTTATCTCGAAAATCGCGTCGTGCCCGAGCACCGCACCGGGCCGTTGGTCGAGGCGCGCAAGTGGATCGCGCGCAACCGCGGCGCCGCAGCAGGGCTCGCACTCGCGCTGCTCGTCGCGCTCGGCGGCGCGGCGGTCTACGCGTTCAAGGAGGCGCAGCGCGCCGACGCCGAGAGTTTTCGGCGCGTGCTGCTGAGCGCTCCGGAGTTGATCGCGCGCGCGGAGCAGCTCGGGCCGATCGATCCACGCTCATTGCCCGCGCTGGAAACGTGGGACGACGAGGCCTCGCGTTTGCTTCGCGAGCGCGAACGCTATGCACGTGAGCTGGCGGACATGCGTGGCGTGGAACAAGCCGCCGGCCGAGCGCGCAGCGAGCCGCTTCCCCCCGATCCCGACGCGCTCTTCGCCTTGAACGACGCCGTCGCGTGGGTCGGAAAACTCGAGCTGGCGAGCGCGGCCGACGAACGCGACGCAGCGCAACCCGGCGCAACTGAGGAGCTGCGCGAACGTCGGCGGCTTTCACAAGCCGTGCTGCCGGCCGAGTCGGCTTGGTGGAAGGCGCGCGTCGCGCGATTGACGCCGGCGGCCGCTCCGCGCGAGCGTTGGACCTACGACGACTCGGCTCTGCAACGCCGCGACGACGAGTTGGTGCAGCTCGCGCGCGAGTTCGAACAACTGGAACGAGTCACGCTGCCCGCAGTGCGCGAACAAATCGAACAGGCCCGCGACTTGGAGCGCCGGACGCTGCAGGAAGCGTCGGTGGCCGAACTTTGGCTCGCGGCACGCGCGTCGATCCTCGATCGCGCTCAATGTCCGCTGTACGAAGGCAAGCTCGCGCTCGCGCCTCAGCTCGGTCTCGTTCCGCTCGAACGCAACGCGACCACGGGACTGTGGGAGTTCTGGCATGTGCAGAGCGGTGCGAAGCCGACGAAGGACGCGCTCGGTGCGTGGGTCATCGGTCCCGACACCGGCCTCGTGCTCGTGCTGATTCCCGGCGGTCACGTGCGCTTGGGCGCGCAGAGCAGTGCGCGGGAGGCCGCGTTCTTCGACGTCAACGCGAACAAGACGGAGAAGCCCTGGGAGTGCGAGCTCGATCCGTACTTCATTTCGAAGTACGAGATGACGCAGGGGCAGTGGCTGAAGCTGACCGACGAACTGCCGAGCACGTTCTTCGCCGGGCGCAGGCTCGAGTACACGCTGCGCTTCACGCGCGTGCATCCCGTCGAGAGCGTCGACTACTTCCGCTCACGCGCCGTGCTCGAACGGGTCGGCCTCGATCACCCGACTTCGGCGCAGTGGGAGCGCGCCGCGCGCGGCGGCATCGACGCAGCCCTCGGTGCTGCAGCTCTGCCCTCCGTGCTCGGGCGTGCGGCGAATCGTGCCGACTTCCTCTATCTCGTCAACGTCGCGCGTCGCAAGCTCGCCGGGGTCGACAAAGACGCGACGGACGGGGCTGTCAATCGCGCGGACGCGGCGCTCGACTCGGGCGATGTCGACGGCTTCGCGTTGCACGCTCCTGTCGGGACGTTTCCGCCGAACGCTTACGGGCTCCACGAGATGCTGGGCAACGTGTCCGAGTGGTGCCTCGACTGGTATTGGAATCACCTGGACCCCGAGCCCGTCGCCGCGCCGCTCACCGGCTTGCGCTCGCCGATTCCATCGCGCAAGAAGGTGGCGCGCGGCGGCGATCTTGCGCGCCCCGCGTCGGATTTGCGCCCGTCGGCGTTGACCGAGATGTTCCCCGATCAACGCGACTACTACCTCGGTGTCCGCCCGTCGCGGCGCGTCGAGCCTGCTCGCTGACCTGCCCACTCGCAAAGGAGAGAGACATGCTTTCGAAGGTACGCCTTGTGCTCGCGCTGATTGCATCCACGGTGTTGCTCACCGGTTGCCGACTGGTCGATACGGGCGGCGGCCCCGCGCACGGTCTCGGGACCAACGGCGGCGTCGTCGACGTGCGACCGCCGGTCGCGGTCTCGCTCGCCTACGACGCCCCGGTCGCGAACAAGCGAGTCCTGAATCTCGAGGTCGCTGTGTTCAAGGGCGCGAAGTTCACGCTGGTCGACGTCGGCGGAAAGCCGATCGCGGAGGATGTCACGAAGGCGAATCTCGAGTTCGTGTTCACGACGAGCGGCAACAAACTCACCTTGTCGATCGATGGCGCAACGGCGGTGGAATACCCGCACGAAGGGACGATCACTAACGGCATCGGACACGTCCAAGAGCCGAGCACGACGCCGTTGAGTTCGAACAACGAGGAGGTTGAGTTCGAACTTTTCGGAGCGATGGCATCGTTCGTCATCGTCGTGCCCTGACGCCGACAGGTTTTCAGCGCTGCGCGCGGAACTGCGCGCGCAGCGCTTCGATTTCAGGCTCGGGCATTTCAGCGATCAGCTTGTCGAGCAACGCCAGCGCTTCGTCGAGGCGCGCGTCGCGCAGCGTCTTCGAGGGCGCGAGCAAGGCCTGTTCGGCGATGACCAGCGCGAGTCGGCGGCGTTCCTCGCGCACCTGCGGGTCGAACTCGAGCGCCGCGCGGAAGGCGCGCTCGGCGGCGCTCCACTGTCCCAGGTATTGCCGCATGCGGCCTTCGAGCACGTGCGCCGGAAAGCGCTCCGTCGGCGTGCCGCGCCGTTGCACCTTCTCCGTGCGCAGCAGCGCGAATTCCAAGAGCGCCGCGCCTTCGCTCGGCATCCGACCGGCCGGCGGCGTCGCGCCGATTTGCGCGCGCGCGTCCGCGAATTCGAGTTCGGCAAGCGCGAGCTGAATGCGGGCTGAACCGGGCCGCGCGGCGTCGAGACGTTCGAACAGCGGCCGCGCCGCGTCGTAGTCGGCCTCGGCCGCGAGCCGCACGCCGAGGTTGTAGTCGCGCTCGTCGAACTCCTTTTCGGTCAGGCGCTCCGGCATCGCCGGCGTGAACACGGCGAAGGCGGCGAGCGCGAGCGCCGGAACGAGCGCGATGAGTTTTCGCGGCGCGCGCACGCTCGCGGCGACTTCGACCACGAAGTAGCCCGCAAACGCGACGAGCATGGGCACTAGCGCGAGGCGCACGCGATCGCTGACGACGGTCAGCACGATCGTGGCGCCGTAGAGCATCGTGAACACCCACAACTCCCCCGCCGCGCCGAAGCGCCGCCACGCGCCGAGGGCGAAAGCCAGCGCGCCCGCGACGCCCAACAGTCCGAAGCACTCGAAGCCCGGCAGCGGAAACACGAGCAACGGCACGTAGCGCGCATCCCACTCAATGAAGTGATTGTCGGGCACCTCGTAGCGCCACAACACGACGCGCAGCTTGTTCCACAACAACCGCAAGTGCATCCAGGGATCGGCGCGCATCGAGGCGAGCGTCTCGCGCAACCAGAACGAACTCGTCTCGGCCGCATCGAGTTCGCGGCCGGTGCGCCGACTCGCCTCGTGGCGCCAATCGTCGGCCTCGTGGGCGGGAATCCCGCGCACCCACGCGAATTCGCGCGCGATGCCGTGGGGATTCGCCGCGTTGTTGCCTGCGTAGAAATTCGTGCCGGCCCCGCTTGTCGTCAGCACGAACCGTCCACCGACGTGGTGATTGCGCAGCGCGACGGGAAGC
>CAYHRR010000203.1:0-7267 GCA_964358875.1 uncultured Planctomycetaceae bacterium
TCTACTGTCAGCGGGTGCTGGCGAGCGAGTCCGCAAAGGTGGATCGGACGCGGGAGCGAGCGGCATCCTCGGCCCGGCCGCGGTGGGCGGGTTGCGCGATCGCGTCGATGTTCGTGCTCGCGACGGCGCAGTACGTGTTCGCGCTCTTGCCCTGGGTCGCGGCCTTGGCTTCCTGCGTCGTCCTGCCGTCGAGGCCCAACTCGCGCCTCAGCACGGCGCTCGGCGCACTGGTGCTCGGCATCGGCCTCGTCGATCTCGGGCTGTACTTCACGCTGCGCCACGGCGATCGACCGCGCTGGAAGGAGGCCTTCGCTCTCGTGGCGCGCGAGCGCGGCGTCGACGACTTGGTGTTCGGCGTGTCAGGACCCGTCGGCGCCTACTACCTCGATCCGCGCGGCGACGACTTGCGCAATCCGCTGCGCCTCGTGCGGCTCAATCAGTACCAGGACCACATGCTCTACCCGTGGCTGCGGCGCGACCGAGCGGTTTGGTTGGTGGTCAGCCACGAGGACTTGTCGGGCTGGCCGTCGGATCGACAAGCGCAGCGCCGCAAGTTGGAGACCTTCCTGCGCGAGCAGTGCGAAGTCGTCGCGCGCTTCGACGTCGGCTGGACGCCGCGCGACCTCGATGTCGTCGTCTATCGCCGGCCGTGATGCGTCGCGCATGCAGCGCAGCGGCTGCACGTTTCGGCGCAGGCCATGTCAGTCGTTGACGCGTCCGAGGAACTCGCCGTCTTCCGTGCGGATCTTGATGCGCTCACCCTTGGTGATGAAGATCGGCACGCGCACCTTGAGACCGGTCTCGACGACGGCGTCCTTCTTCACGTTCGTCGCCGTGTTGCCGCGCACCGCCGGGTCGGCCTCGATCACCGTCAGCACGACCGACGCAGGCAACTCGAGACCGATGGCCGTCGTTCCGTGGAAGGTGACCACGGCCTGCGTGTTCTCCTTGACGTAGCCCATGCGCTCGCCGATCAGGTCCTCGGAGATGTGGAACTGCTCGTAGTTCTCCGAGTCCATGAACACGTAGCCGGCGTGCGTGTCCTTGTAGAGGTACTCGCAGGGCTTCTTGTCGAGGTAGGCCACTTCGAGCACGTCGCCCGAGCCCAAGCGCATCTCGCGCGTGGAGCCGGTGCGCAGGCTCTTCGCCTTGACGTGGATGATCGCGCGCAGGTTGCCCGGCGTGTGGTGCAGGTACTCGGTGATCAGCAACAGGTCGCCGTCCATGTCGAGGACGGAGCCTTTGCGCAGTTCGGTGGCCTTGACGCCCATGGTCTCGAGACTTCGTTCGGAGGGAGTAGCGCGGTTCGTTGCAGCGTTCGGAAGGGCACGAAAGATAGCAAAGCTCGGCAACTCGTCGCTTCACCCCAGGCGCGCTTCTTTCGATACTGCGTCGCATGCACGCGCGCGACTCGCAGCTCGACGTCGACGCCCTGCGCAGGCCTTCGCAGGTCGAGCTCGCGGCGGTTGTCGCGGGAACTGCGCTCGGCGTCTTCGCCACGCTCTACGGGCTGTATCACGGCGCGGCGGGCGCGGCGATTTCGAGCGCGGGCGCGGCGTTGCTCGCGTGCGCGCTCGGATTCGCCGTCGTCCGCGCGCGGCGCAGCAGGGCTCAGCGGGGCGCGTTGCTCGCCGTCGCAGTCGCCGCCGGCAGCATGTGCGCCTTGGCTGCGTGCAATTTGCTGCACCTGCGGCCGTACTTGTTGCTGCCCGTCGACTTGCTGAGCTTCTCCGAGAGCCCGTTCGTGACGGACTTGATCAAGCTGCGCATCGGGGCGCCGCTCTACACGCCGCTCGCGGACAACAACTCGTTTCCGTACTCGTGCGGAGCGCAGATGCTGACCTACGCGATCGCCAAGATGCTCGGCGGCGCGACTTCGATACCGACGTTGCGCTGCGTGCAATTCGGCTACGTCGTTGCTGCGGTGCTCGTCGGCACGGCGACCGTGCGCGCGCTGATTCGCGCCGCCGGCACGCAACCGTCGTGGCTGTGGAGCGCGCTGGCAGCGCCGTTCCTGTTGCTGGTGGCGACCGACGGCCGCTTCAACATGTACACGCACTCGCTGCACAACGACGGCCTTGTGCTGCTGGTCAGCGCGTGCGCCTTTTGGTTGCTCGTCGAGCACACGCGCGCGCCGCGAACTTGGCATGTGGTCGCCATGGCGGTGCTTCCCGCGCTCGGCTTTTGCGTCAAGCAAAGTGCGCTGATCTGGGCCGGCTTGTTCTTCCTGCACCTGCTGTTCACGCGCAGCGTCGGTCGGCCTGCGTTGTTCGCGTACGTCGCTGCGACGGCAACGCTGGTCGCCGCTGTCGTCGGCGCGAGTTTGCTTGCCTGGGGCGAGCCCTACCTCGTGTGGATTTTCGGCGCGCTGGGCTCGAAGGAGGTCGCGTTCACGCGCGCCTTCGAACACGGGTTCGCCGCTTCGGGCTACTTGTTGCTCGGACTTCTCGCCGGATTCGTGTTCGTGCTGCGCCCCGGTCGGCGCCGTTGGATCTGGCCGTGGACGGCGTGTCTCGCCTTGTTCGCGGTCGAGTCCTACACGAGCGGCGTGGCGTTCGTCGCCAACCACATCGGACCGAGCGCGTTGCTGCTGTCGATTTGGTTTGTCGCGGCGCTCGCCGTCGGTTGGCGCGCGGACGAGCCCGACGCGGCGCCGCTCGAGCGCTGGACGCTGCAAGTCGCGCAGTTGCTCACTCCGCTCGTGATCGTCGGAGCCTTGCAGCTGTACCGCGAGCCGAAGGGCGTCGTGCCGGGCGACTTCGGCCGCTACGTGCGCGAGATCGAGCGCGAGTTCGCCGGGCTGCCGACCGAGAAAGTGCTGCTCGACGCCGGCAGTTGGATTTACTTGCGCGACGGCGTGCTGATGCAAGACCGCGCGGCGCCGGTGTCGCTGCACATCGGGCTGAATCAAGCCGAGATCAACCACGCTGCGTTGAGCGAGACGATCGAACGCATCCGCGCGCGGAAGTACGTCAAGATCCTGGCGCGCGAGATCGACACGCCGCGGACGCGCTACGACTTCGGCGACCGCGGCTCGGGCGTCAAGCAGGCGCTGCTCGAGAACTACCGCATCGTGCGGCGCATCCGCGCCGTCGAGAACGTGACGACCTGGTGGCCGTTGCATCTCGTCGCCGAAATCGCGGTGCTCGAACCGCTCGACGCCGAGCGGCGTTAGCTGCGGCGCGCGCCGCCGATGGTGCGGGCGAGTTGTCCGTCACTCGCGCCGGCACACCGGGTTTAGGCTGTGCACCGCATGAAGACACCTCGACCTGCATTCGCAGCGCTGGCGCTCGGCTTGTTCGCCGTCGTTCGTGCGCAAGCGTTTCAAGATCCGGCGTCTTCCGAGCGTCCTGCGCCGCGCAAGCCCAACGTGCTGTTCATCGCCGTCGACGATCTGCGCCCGGAACTCGGCTGCTACGGAGTCGAGGCGATCCACTACTCAACGCGAAGCGTTGAGCAGGCTTCGATCAACACGCCTACTCAACGCGAAGCGCTGAGCAGGCTTCGATCGACACGCCAACTCAACGCGAAGCGTTGAGCAACCGTTCGATGAACGCCGTGTCGTAGCGGCGGATGCGGTACATCGTCGCGCGGTGGCCGCGTTCGTCGAAGTACGGCACGAGGTATTCCCACACGTGCTCGCCCGTCGGCGTCACTTCGAAGGCTTGGCCGGCGAGCGAGTTGCACACCAGTGTGTTGCCGTTCGCCAAGCGTTGGCTCGAGCCCTGTCCGCTCGAGAAGAAGTCCTTCGGCTGCGGCGCGTGGTATTCCCACACGATCTTCGCAGTCCACGGATCGACTTCGATCACGCGCGACCAGCCGCGCTCGAGGCCGTTGTCGTAGATCAACAAGTGGCCGTCGGGAAGCACGCGCGCGTCGTGTGCGCCCGAGATCTCGCCGCGGCCCCAGCTCCACACGATCTTCTTGGCGTCGCAGTCGACGACCACCACTGCGTCTTGGTGGCGCATGCACACGAGCACGTTGGAGGCCGCGAAGATCGGGTGCTTGCCGTACAGCTCCGTGCGGCTCATCCACTCGACCGAATTGGCGTGGATCAGGTCGACGAGCGGGAACTTCGGATCCGGATTCGGCTTGGCGCGAACGAGCTCGAATTCGGCCGCCGGATCGGTGAGCAGGTCGTACAGCGACAAGGCTGCGAGGCGTCGTCCGTCGAGATCGAACAGCTCGATCCAGTTGTCGACGACCTGAAATTTCTTGTCGTACTCGGGCACATAACGCAGCCCGGCGGTCAAGCTCACCATCTGGCGGCGCGGCGTGAACTGCACGTCGTGGTGCGCGTTGTGCGCGGCCTTCCACAACAAGGCGCCGTTCCACGAATAGCGCGCGAGGTAGTGGTCGTCGCACACCGCCGCCGATTGCTTGCGCGTGCCTTCGTTCGCACCGACGACGAGCAAGTCGCCGTTGTCGCACAGCTCGACGTGATCCCAATTGCGTCCCTGCGGATCGGACCAGCGCTTCAACTCGGTTCCCTGCGCATCGAACAACAAGGCCTCGGCGCGCTTGCCCAGGCTGATCAGATTGCAACCTGGTTGACTGCGCGCCGCATCGTTGAGCACGACGCCGACCCGCTTGGCATCGGCCGCTTCGAGCGAATAATCCGAGTAGCCGAGCTCGCGCAGCTTGTCGACCTGGGCGCCCTCGAGCTTGCCCGGCGACGGATGCGCAGGACGCTCGTCGCACGCTGCGAGCGACAGCGTGAACAGCGCGAAGGCAAGGCTGAGCGACGTGCGAGGTCGGTTCATGGCGGCGGTAGAAATTCCGCGAGCGGCAGAGCCTAGCGGCGTGGCGCGCGGGGAGGTAGCCATGTCGACCGGCCCGGCGCCGCGACCCAAGCGTTGCGCGCGCGGCTCGCTCCTGCGCCGCCGATGCTGCGCAGCGCCTCTCGTCGCGCGCGCGTGCCGCTAGAAAACTTTGCGCTGGCTCGAGGCCCCAATCCCCAGCGCCTTGCGGTACTTCGTCACCGTGCGGCGGGCGATCTGGATCTTGTGTTGCGCGGCGAGCAGCGCGCCGAGTTGATCGTCGGACAGCGGATTGGTGCGGTCCTCGTGCTCGACCAAGGCCGCGATGTGCTGCTTGATCGAAGCCTGACTCTCGACCTCGCCGTCGTCGTTGGTGGTGCCGCCGGTGAAGAAATATTTCAGCGCGAAGGTGCCGCGCGGCGTCTGCGCGTACTTGCCGGACACGGCGCGACTGACGGTGGAAATGTGCACGCCGACCTCGTCGGCGATCTGTTGCATGCGCAGCGGGTGCAGCATGCGCACACCTTCGTCGAGGAAGTCCTTCTGTCGATTGAAGACCTTGGTGGCGATCTTCTTGAGCGTGCTCTGGCGCTGTTGGATCGCGTCGATGAACCAGCGCGCGGCTTCGAGTCGCTTCTTGACCCACTCCTGGTCGCTCGAGCCCTTGCCCGACTGCTTCAACCAATCGCGGTAGTTGGGATTGAGGCGCAGAGCTGGGACGCGATCGCGGTGCAAGCGCACTTCGTAACGGCCGTCGACTTCGTCGACGATCACATCGGGGATGATCGCCGCCGCCGAGCTGCCGCCGTAGTTCGCGCCGGGACTGGGGTCGAGCGAGCGCATCGCTTCGAGCGCTTGCTTGATGTCGTCGAGCGTCGCGCCGGTGACCTTGGCGATGTGCTTCAGCCGATTGGTGGTGATGTCGTCGAGGTGGTTCTCGACGATCGCGCGCACCAGCGGATCGTCGAAACCGTGCGCCTCGAGTTGCAGCAACAAGCACTCGCGCAGATTGCGCGAGGCGATCGCGGGGTGGATCACGTCGCGCAGCCGCGTGATCACGCTCTGCACTTCTTCGACGCTCGCGTTTTCGACGCCGCAGTCGCGCGCGACCTCCTCGATCGGCATGGGCAGGTAGCCGCGCTCGTCGAGCGAGTTGGCGAGGTACTCGGCGATGTCGCGGCCGCGCTCGTCGAGATCGACGAACACGAATTCTTCGGCGACGGCCTCGGCCAAGGTCTTGGGCGCGTCGGGCGTGTTCTGCAGCGCTTCGAGCTTCTTGTCGGCTTCGTCGTCGTTGTGCTGCTTGCGGCGCGGCGCCAAGTCGCGCTCGTAGCGTTCGAGTTCGCGCAGCATCGCTTCGGCCATGCCCGGATCGGGTTCGGCGGAGATCTCCGGCGCGGGACCGGGCTCCGTCTCGGCGCCGCCGTCCTCGGGCGCGGCCACGTTCTCGACGCGCTCCAGCAGCGGGTTTTCGCTCAGTTCCTGGTCGATGCGCTCCTCGAGATCCAGCGCCGGAAGCTGCAGGATCTGCATCGCCTGGATCATCTGCGGCGACTGGATCAGTCGCTGCTCCATGCGGGCGGATTGGTGGAGGCCGAGTCTCAAGGTGTGTGTGCGGCGCGGGAGGTTTGCGTTGGGCGTCGCGAGTCGCGTCGGAAGTATAGGGTGCTGCAGCGCATCGCGTCGTCGTCGCGTCGTGCGTCAGCCGCGCACGCAGTGCAGCCGAACACAAGGCGCCGACGCAACGGACCCCGACTGCGCAGGCGTCGAGCTGCCTTCTCGCGCGTTTGGTTGCGCTATTCGTGTGCGTTGCCGCACGCAGACCGTGCCTGCGACCGCACGGGAGCTTCTTTCCCGACGCGGCTAGCGAGCGTGACGTAGCCCCATGCGCAGCGCGGCTTGACCGTCCGACTCGGAAAGAACGTCGCGCGTCGGCGCATCGCACAGAAGTTGTGCCTGGGCGGCGCGCAAGGTGCGGTCGAGCAGCTCCATGCGACCGAGGCCGGTGTCCTTTCTTTCCAGGGTCGTCACGCGCGGTGTGGCCGAGATCCACGCGCTGACGGCAAGCGCACCGTCGACGGCATGGCCTTGGACCACGAGGCCGTCGAAGACGTGTTCGGTCTGCGGCGACGGCATCCAGGTCTGCTGGGCGATGTGCACTTGGTAGTCGACGAGCCGCGTCTGTTCCTTGCCGAGCATCAGGCGGACCGGCACGCTCTCGGTCGTCGTCAGGCGCGCACGCAAGCTCCCGAGTTCGAGCGTGACGTCGTACTCCGCGAGCCGCTCGGCCTCGGCAGCGGCGACCAGGTGATCGATCTCGACCCACGCCTGACCGTCGCCGAGTCCGGCGATCAAATAGCCCGGAATCCAAGCCGAAACGGGGCGCGGACCGGCCTTCGGACCGCGCGCGCTCTCGTCGACGATCTGCGCGAGCATCGCCGAGGTCAGCGGTTCGCGCAGCGTGCGCGGTTCGCCGCCGCGAGTCGCGGAAACGCCGCTTCCCGGGT
>CAYHRR010000204.1:0-7246 GCA_964358875.1 uncultured Planctomycetaceae bacterium
TGCGGTCGTTGCGCCGGATCAACGACGTGTCGTTGGTGCGGTCGCAGGGATGGAACTCGATCTGCGCGTTGTCGTCGACGTAGTCGAACAGGCGCTGCGTGCCGATGACGAAGCTCGTCACGGTGCGTCCGGGGTGCACGCTCTTGTACTTGTTGGTGATCACGCCCGCTTCGCACAGATCGACGAAGCGGTCGGAGAACATCTCGGTGTGCACGCCGAGATCGTGCTTGCCCTTGAGGCGCGCGAGCACGGCGTCGGGAATTCCGCCGATGCCCATTTGCAGGCAAGCGCGGTCTTCGACGAGTTCCGCGACGAGGTCGCCGATGCGCGCCTCGATGTCGGTTTCGGGCTCGCTCTCGCGTTGGAACAGCGGGCGCTTGGTGTGGACGAACGCGCGCACGCGATCGAGCGGGACGACGCTGTTGCCGTGCGTGCGCGGCATGCGCTCGTTGATTTCGCACAACAGCAAGGGCGCGGAATCCGCGGCGGCCTTCGCTGCGTCGACCGATACGCCGAGCGTGCATTGGCCGTGCGCGTTGGGCGGCGAGAGCTGCAAGATCGCCGCGTCGAGGCGGATCGAGCCCGAGAGGAACAGGGCGGGGATGTCGGACAGGAACACCGGCACGTAATCGGCGCGGCCTTCCTCGATCGCCTTGCGCACCATGCCGCCGGCGAACAGCGAGATCGAACGGAAGCGGCCGGCGTGCTCGGGCGCGGCGAAGGGCGCGGCGCCTTCGGTGTGCAGGTGGTAGAGGCGCACGTTTTCGAGGTCGGTGCGCTGCACCAACGCTTCGAGCAGCGGCGTCGATGTCGCGCAGCCGCCGTGCAAGAAGACGTTCATGCCGCTCTTCAAGTGAGCGACGACGTCCGACGGAGAGGAAGCAGCGCGGGTCCAGTTGTCGGCGGTGATTCGAGGCAAGTGGCAAAGCTCCTTGGCGAGGGGCGCGGGAGTGTAGTGCGGCGATGCGAGGGCGCATCTTGCGCGTTCGCAAGCCGCAGCGTCGATGCGCAAGTGATCCCAGTCGCGGCCGGCGCACGGCGCATTCGCGTTCACGATTGCGTTCGCGTTCGCCGCGCGCGACGGCGCGGCGACGAGCCTCGTGCGGAACTCATGCGGGCGACGCGAATCGCCGAGCGGCGCTCGAACGCATCGAAGCGCGACCGATAAACTCCCGCGATGCGCCTCAACTCCCGCCACGCGGTCGCGTTCTGCCTTCTCACGCTTCTCGCCGGCGCTTGCGCTTCGAGCGAGAGCCGCACGCCTGCGGTGCCGGAGATTCCGGGCCAGTCATCGTTCGTGGAGGCCAAGTCGTTCGAGGCTCGAGACGCGGCGAGAGCGGTGCGGCTGTACACCTCTGCGGCCGAGCAGGGCTACGCGCCGGCCTACAAACGCTTGGGCGAGATGCACTACCACGGCATCGGAACCGCGGCCGACCAAGTCGCGTCCGCGCACTGGTTCGCGCTCGCGTCCGAAGCCGGCGACGTCGAAGCGGCCTACAACCTCGGCATCCAGCTCTTCTACGGGCGCGGAGTCGCGCGCGATCCGGCGCTCGCCGCCGAACAATGGCGCAAGGCCGGCGAGAAGGGCTACGCGGACGCGCAGACGAATCTGGGAGCGCTCTACACCACGGGTGAGGGCGTCGCGCTCGACCAGGTGCAAGCCGCGCAGTGGTTCCGCCGCGCGGCCGAGACCGGGAGCGCGACGGGACAACTGAAGCTCGGCCTGATGTACGCCAACGGCTGGGGCGTCGAGAAAAATCCCGGCGCAGCGCTGCGTTGGGTTCACGCCGCCGCGACCCAGGGAGCTGCGGACGCCCAACACAGTTTCGCGGACTACGCGCTCGGCGGATTCGGAATGGAGGCCGATCCGGTCGAAGCGGCGCGCTGGTATTGGAAGGCGGCGCAGCAAGCGAATCCCGGTTCGCGCGAGGCCTTCGACAAGCTCGACAGCACCCTGCGCGCGGAGTTCAAGCGCGCTGAGCCGCGCGGCCAACGCTATGTCGGTTTCGCGTTCCTCGAAGGCATCGGCGACACACCCGACCTCGAAGCGGGCCTTGCCTGCATGCGCCTCGCAGCGAATCAGGACGATCCGATCGCGCTGATGGAAACCGCGCGCTGCTCGGCCGCAGGCATCGGGACGGCGAAGGACGTCGACAGCGCCAACAAGGCCTGCTTTCGCGCGGCGCAGCTCGGCTATGCGCCGGCGCAGTACGAGTACGGCATCCTTCACGACGATCAGGGCGGCTACACGAGCGCGTCCCATGCCGAAGCGCTGATCGGCTACACGAACGCCGCCGCGAAAGGCCATGCCGGCGCGCAAGCGATGCTCATGCTCGAGCCGACCTTCATCGGCGCGCTCGCCGGGCAGGCTCAGGCGCAATTCGATCTCGGCGTCTCGTTCATCGAGAGCGATCGCGTGCGCCACGACTACAGCGCTGCGCGGCATTGGCTGACGTTGGCGAGCGACCAGCAAGAGACCAACGTGTTTCTGCACATCACCGAGGTGCATCTGCGACTCGCACGCTTGATCGCCGCCGGCGGCGACACGATCACCGTCATCGGGCGGCGCACGACTCCGCCCGATCCCGTCGCTGCCGCCGTGTATTACCGCAGGGCCGCGAACATCGGATTCGCCGATGCCCAGGTCGAGCTCGCCAAGTTGCTCGTGCGTCCGGAAAACGGCAACGCCGACTTGGCCGAAGCCATCCGCTGGGCGAACACCGCTGCGGGAAACGGCGACGACGGCGCGATCGATGTCGTGCAAGCGCGCGTGAACGCCAAGTTCAGCGCCGAACTCGAGGCCGGCCGCGCGGAGTCCTACGGCGACGACTACGAGAGCGGCGATCCGATCCCCGAATTGCCCTGCGGCTTCTGCGGCGGTCACGGAGTCTTGATCAGCCAGCTCGGCCACTACGTCGGCGGCCATTGGTGGGGCGACACCTACACCACCTGCCTCGAATGCAACGGGACGGGCTTGCTCTACCACTGACTCGTCGCAGCGCACGCACTCGCGCGCTTGCGATCGTGAGTGAGTGGTGAGTCCGACGGCGCTGTGCGTGCGAGCGAGGCACGCGCAACGACGGCGTGCGTGAGCGCGCTTACGGACACAAGGTCGCCTGCAAGCCGTCGGAGAGATTGGTGGTGCCGGGCGCGGGCGGATCGCGGAACCAAGCCTGCCACCACACCAGATCGCCGGCGCTCAGTGGTTGCCCGAGCGCGCCCGGATGCGTCGCGATGAAGTCGAGGAAGTCGAGCGACAGCGCGCCGTCGCAGGCGCCGCTCGTCCCGCCGCTCGCTTGGGTCGTCGTCCGTTGCAGCGGCGATTTGACGCACAGAAAGCTCGAATTGCCGGCGGCCCACAGCGCGGCGTTCGGACCGCTGACGCCGTAGAAGATCAAGCCGTTCTGTTGGCCCTCGACGCCGCTCGCGGTCAACGTGAAGCCGGCGTTCGCCGCGACGCTCGGAACGCCGACTGCCGACAGGCTCGCCGTGCATCCGTTGCTCGTCGTGCCCGCCGTGCAGTAGTGCACGAGGTTGGGACAGCTCTCGCATTCGTCCGGCGCGCCGTCAGCGTCGGTGTCGTGCAACGTCCCGACAGCGATGTCCGTCGCATCGGCAATGCCGTTGGCGTTGCAGTCGAAGATCGGCACGCGCAAGTCCGCGATCACCGCGCGGTGGTCGGACGCGGCCAAGCTCGCGCCCGCGGCGCCGCCCGAAAAACCCGCGAGTTCCGGCGGCTGCGCGCTCGTCGGATTGTCGTCGGTAGCGAAGATCGTCGCTTGGCGCAGCGTCGCGATCG
Source organism: uncultured Planctomycetaceae bacterium (assembly GCA_964358875.1). Taxonomy (GTDB): domain Bacteria; phylum Planctomycetota; class UBA1135; order UBA1135; genus CAYHRR01. Next base: position 3,800 of record CAYHRR010000204.1, read on the forward strand.
AGTCCTGCCACGCGACGCAGTCGAGCTTCGACGGCCACGGATGCGTGTAGGTCGCGCCGCTGAAGTAGTGCACGGCCGCGTCGACAGTCATGTCGCTGCCGTCGCGGTCGGTGCCGTCGCCCGCGCCACCGACGGTCAGCGCCTGCGACAACCAGTCGACCGGCCCGCGCGTCGCGCCGTTCGTCGTCTCGTCCTCGTTCCAATCGCCGACGAGCACGACCGGAGTGTTCGACGCGAGCACGCCCGTCGCCGCCGGCGCGTCCGCGATCTTGTTCAACGGATCGGGCGTCGCGCCGCCGTTGCCGTTCCACCAATAGCGCACGACGTACGACACGTTCTGCCCGGCCGTTACGCGTTGCGTGTGGTCGCTCGAATTGCTGCCGGACTTCATGTGCGCGCCGCCGAGCACGAGGTTGCCGGGATAGGTCGCGTTGGGCAGATCGATCTCGACGAACGCGAAGCCGCGGATGCCGCCGTTGCCGCCCGGCGACCAAGCTGACGCGGTGACTGCGGGAATGTCGGACTGCGTCGTCTTGCCGTCGCCGTTGAGGTCGCTGAACGGGAAGCGCGACAGCACGACGTTGCGGTTGAATCCGTCGGTCGAGGTCGACACGAAGACATGGGGCAGGTCGTAGCCGGCCGCGTACTTCTGCACGTAGGCGGTCACCGCGGCGTTGCCGTGGAACGAGTCGCTGCCGCCGTGCAGGAAGTTGCCGATCGTCGTCGTCAACGCCGCGACGCTGTCGACGTTGGAGCCGGTGCCGTTCCCGTTGTTGTCGGCCGTCTCGGACATGAACAGCACGTCGGGCCGCAGCGCCGCGATGGTGCGCGCGCACGCGGACCAGTTGTTATTGCCCTCGCTCTTGGCATTGGTGGAGCACAGCGCGTCCTGCACGTTCCAAGTCATCACGCGCACATCGACGGCGTCGACCTTGCCCCATTGCGCGGCGGCCGGATTCCATTGGGCAAACGCAGGTGTGCTCGCGACGAGCGCGGCGGCGAAGGTGAGGTAGCGCATGGGGGTTCCCGTTGGGGGAGAGTGTTGGCGGCGAAGCGGATGGCGCGGGAACGCGTGAACGAGTTTCGCCGCAATGCGCGGCGTGTCAACCGACGGAAGAAGGGCGCAGAGATGCTCAGGCTCGTCGCCGGAGCGTGCGCGCATGGCGGAGCCCGTCGCGGCGGTGCTCATCGGCGTGTCGCCGCACGCTGCGACGGAGCGAACCGTCGTGGCGATCGGTTGCGCCAATGCGAGCGGGGCAGCCCGCATTGGGCTGCCCCGCATGAAATCGTCCGCGCGCCGCAGCGCTTCGGACTCGACTCAGGTCACGGGACCAACGTGTACTGCAGTCCGTCGGAGAGCATCGTCGTCTTGGGGCTCGGCGGATCGCGGAACCACGCCTGCGCGTTGACCGTGTCGCCGCCGGCGAACGGAGTTCCGAGCGCGCCCGGCGTCGCCGCGATGTAGGCGAGCCAATCGATGCTGAACGTGCCATCGCAAGCCCCGAGCGTGCCGCCCGAGTTCTGCACCGGCGTGCGCCAGGTCGGCGCCTTGACGCAGAAGAAGCTCGAGCTCGTGCCCCACGCGACCGCGACCGGGCCGTTGACGCCGTAGAAGAGCAGGCCCGATTGCTGGCCCTCGACTTGGCTCACCGAGATCGTGAAGCCCGAGGTCTGCGAGGCGCTCGCCAGTCCCGTACCGGCGATCACCGGTACGCAGCCGTTGCTCGTCGTGCCCGCCGTGCAGTAGCTCGCGACCGGCGGCGTGCAGTTGTAGCGCAGCGTTCCGTTCCACACGCGCGGTGTGAACGGTGCGCTGACGAACGGCGTCGCTTGCCCCTTGCCGAGCGAGATCGACAGGTCCGCGTTCGAGAAGAGCTGGTTCGCACCCGTCCCGTTCGTGTAGCTGTTGGCAATGCCGTTCAACACGACACAGAAACCGGTGAGACCCGGCGCGAGCTGGAAGTCCGGGAACTCGACGAGCGAAGGCAGGTTGGTTCCGACTGCGACCCCGGCTCCGTTGGCGACGTTCGTCCAACCTGCCGTGGTTTGCTCGAAGCCGACCGAGGTGCCGGCCCTCGTCCAAATCGCGACAGAGAAAGCCGTCGTCGCTGCGGAAGTCGTGTTCTGATCGAGCTGCGAAACGGTGATGCCGGCTGCGTTGAGAACGTTGACGTCGAAGAAGCAACAGCTACCCGTGCCCAAGCCGTTGTTCGTCGCGTACACGGTCGACAGGCTCGGGCCGTTGCACGCCGTCGGCGGTAGTCCGAGGTCGTTGAACACGCGCGAGGTCGCCCACGGACCCGAGCCCGTCGCATTCACGCCGCGCACGGTCCAGGTGTGCGCGCCGGCGGCGGAGGTGTAGACGTAGCTGGTCGAGGCGGCGGCGTAGATAGTGCCGTCGACGTCGACCTCGTAGCTCGTGGCGCAACCCACGGCGCCCCAGGTGAGGCTTACGGTCGGACCGAACGCGCTCGCGCCGGCGGCGGGCGCTGTGAGTGCGGGCGCGACGCTCGGCGCCGACGGAGCAGGCGGTGTGCCGAAGCACAGGTCCCAGCTCGCCACGTTGCCGACATCGGTGGCAACCCAGTCATAGGCCGTTAGCGTCCACACTCCGGTGGCTGCGGCGATCGAGCTGAGCGGCGTGTTGAAGATGCCGTTGGTGCCGCTCGGCCACGTACCGAAGTACTGGTCGTAAGCGCCGAGGGGCACGGGTGTGATGCAGGTCGTAGGCCACGCAATGCCTCCGGTGCACGACGCTTGGATCGAGTAGTTGCCGTTGAAGTCACAGCCACCGGTCGGCCGGCACAGGAGGTTGTGCGTCGCGCCGCTGGGATCGGTCAGCACGAACTGAATGTCGCCCTGGTACGTGTGCGTGAAGCCGTTGAGCTTCACTTCGGTGACCACCGTCGCGCCCGGAGGAAGCGACGACACGGTGATCGTGTAGGTGTTCGGAGACGTGGGCAGGGTTCCGGGGAAGGTCCCGTCGCCGGTGCCGACCAACGGGAACGCGCCGCCGGTGCCGCCGACTTCGCAGCCGAGCGTCTGGGCGCCGGAGGTCAACGCCATCGAGGCGGCAACGACCGTCGCCAATGCTGAACGCAACAACATGGATCGCATGGAAACAGCTCCTGAATTTCGAGGAATGGACGATGCGCAGCTTCCCCGAGTGCTCGTCGGGATCCAGTCGCGCGTCGAGCCGTCCAGCCTATGCGTCGCCCCAAAATTGCAGAAGGCGGCTAGGCAACGAATTCGCAGTACGGAGCCAGGCTCCTCCGTCAACTATTCGCGGCGACGCAGCGGTGCGCGCGGAAGGGTCCGGCGAATAGTTGACGGTGGAGCCTGGCTCCGTACTCGGTTTTCGCCAACAGGCGCAAACGTGCTTCGTAACGGCACGCGCGCTGCGGACGGCTTGCCGCCCGCGGCGCGCGGAAGTACAAGGTTCGCCCC
>CAYHRR010000205.1:0-7244 GCA_964358875.1 uncultured Planctomycetaceae bacterium
CGGCGCGCGGCCCCCCGGCGGCCGGCCGACCGCCGCGGTGCACGACGCGGATCGATGGTTGGACGGACAAGTGTGTGGTGCCTGGGGCGGCGCGGCGATTGGAGCACGCGCGCGTGCTCGTCGAAAGACACGCGGCCGCTACTTGCGAAACATGAAGTACACGGCACCGCACAGGCACAGCCCGGCCCACAGGAAGTCCTTCTTGAAGGGCTGGCCCATGTAGAGGATCGAGAACGGCACGAACACCGACAGCGTGATCACCTCTTGCAGGATCTTGAGCTGCGCGAGATCGAGCGTCGTGTGGCCGATGCGATTGGCGGGCACTTGCAGCAAGTACTCGAACAGCGCGATGCCCCAGCTCGCGAGCGCGGCGAGCCACCACGGTTTGCTGCTCATGTTGCGCAGGTGCGCGTACCACGCAAAGGTCATGAAGACGTTGGAGGCGACGAGCAGCAGCGTGGCGATGAGTGCGGGAGGCATGGTGAGCGTGACTGTTTCGCGTGCGCGACTCGCTGTCTCGAAAAAAAATTGCGGCGGCGCTGGACGCGACGAAGGCGCTGTTCGCACCGCCTCGTGCGGCGTGCTGCTTCGAGCGGCTCTGCAGCGGCGCGAACGGCTGTCGTCTGCGGCTTCGTTGCGCGACGCAGAACGCGCCGTTCGTTCAGCTCTGCAGCGGCCGGTTCGTCATGGTGCGCAGACGAATTCGGTCACGCCGTCGACTCCATGGCGAGTTGTTCATCGTTGCCGACCCGCTTGCGCCGCCGCCGTATACTTTTCGGCCGCGTCGCACCCGACGCCCAGCGATGACGAGCATCTCGATCAAGGCCCTGCAACGGGTCGACAAACTGCTTGGGCCCGCAGCCTGCGTCGCGCTCCAGCCGCTGCGTCTCGTGCGCGAGCGCGCGATCGAATCGCCGGCGAAGAAGGTGCTCGCGATCAAGTTCTGGGGCATCGGCAGCTTGCAGATGTTGACGCCGGCGATCGCGACCTTGCGACGCAGGCATCCCTTCGCGGAAATCACCTTCCTCACCTTGGCCGGCAACCGCGACTTCGCGGAGCGCATGGCGATCTTCGATGCGGTGATGACGCTCGATGTCGCGCACACGGGCTGGCTCACGATCGGCGCGCGCATCGTGCGGCTGTTGCGCGAACTGCGCGCGCAGCACTTCGACGTCGTCTACGACTTCGAGTTCTTCACGCGCTTCTCGGCCGTCGTCGCCATCGCCACCGGCGCGCCGCGACGCCACGGCTTCGCGAGCCCGACGGTGTGGCGCGGTTCGTTCCACACCGAAGAGCATCCGTACAACCGTTACTGGCACGTCGCGCGCAACTTCCGCGTGCTCGCCGGCGGTGAGAACGGGCTCAACGTCATTTCGGAGGACCTCAAGCCGCTGTCGTTCAACGAACGTGACGAAGCGCGCGCTTTCACGGCCTTGGCGCGGCGCGGCCTGCGCACGCACGAGCCGTACTGCGTGCTCAACGTCAATGCAGGCGAGCTGTCGCTCGAACGCCGCTGGCCGCCGGGGTTGTTCGTCGAACTCGCTCAGCGCTTCATCACGGTCGACGAATGGCAAGTCGTGTTGATCGGCTCGGCCGCAGAACGCGCTTACACCGAAGGCGTCGTCGCGCGCGTCGCGAATTCGCGCTGCATCAGCGTCGCCGGCGAATTGCGCGCCGGAGAGCTCGCCGCGGTCTTTGCGCACGCGACGGTCGTCGTCAGCAACGATTCGGGCCCGATGCACATCGCGGCGGCGCTCGACGTGCCGACCGTCGGCTTGTTCGGGCCGGAGACTCCGGTGATGTACGCGCCGATCGGCCTGCGAACGCGCGCGCTGTACCGCCCGCCGCCTTGCAGTCCGTGCATCAACGTCCACGAGAACAAGGTCGCGAGCTGCATTTACGGCGAGCCGCAGTGCCTCGTCGGCATCAGCGTCCAGGACGTGCACGACGCCGCGCGCTCGTTGGTGAACGGCGTCGATTTCGAAGCGGCGCCGATTTCGCGCATCGAGCAAAGCGGTAGGCCGGAGCAGAGCGGTAGGCCGACGCAACGCGACACATCGGCGCAACGCGAGTCGCCGCAGCAGCCGCCTGCGTCGGATTCGACCGACGCGCGCAAGCCGCAAGATCCGCGGAACTGACCGTGCGCGTTCTGCTCCTCAATCCGCCGGGCGCGAACGTCTACATCCGCGACTACTTCTGCTCGAAGACGACGAAGTCGAACTACCTGTTCGAACCGATCGACCTGGTGATGCTCTCGGGCACGATCGCGGTCGCGCACGAAGTCGGCGTGCTCGATTGCATGGCCGAGCGCTTGTCGATCGAACAAGCGCGCGCGCGCATCGACGCCTTCGCGCCCGAGGTGCTCGTCAGCCTCGTCGGTTCGGTGTCGTGGAACGAGGACAGGCCCTTTCTCGCGGACCAAGCGGCGCGTGGCCGGCGCGTGCTCGCGATCGGCGACGTGTTGCACGAGAAGGCCGACGTACGGCTCGCCGAGGAACCGTGGCTCGAAGCCGTGCTCGGCAACTTCGTCAACGCCGACGTGCTCGCCTACCTCGCCGGTCGCTACGAGCGCATTTGGGACATGACCTACCGCCGCGACGGCCGCATCGTGCGCGCGACGCACGGCAAGTTGCGCACGGACTACCGCGTACCGCGTCCGCTGCACGAGCTCTTCCCCCAGCGCGGCTATCGCTTTTCGTTCGCGCGCAACGAGCGCTTCGCGACGGTGCTCACCGATTGGGGCTGCCCGTTTCCGTGCGAGTTCTGCGTGATGTCGACGCTCGGCTTCGCGACGCGCGCGGTCGCCGAGGTGATGGAAGAGATCGACCACCTGCGCGTGCGCGGCGTGCGCGAGTTGTTCGTGATGGACCAGACCTTCGGCGGGCGCAAAGAGCGCGCGCTCGAGCTCTGCGCCGCCTTCGAAGCGCGCGGCGACTTGTCGTGGACGACCTACACGCGCGCCGACATCGCCGATGACGAGCTGTTCGCCGCCATGCGTCGCGCCGGTTGCCACACCGTGATGATGGGCGTCGAGAGCGCCGACGAAGCGTTGCTCAAGCGCTATCGCAAGGTCTACGACGTGTCCGCCATCCGCGCGGGCTTCGCGCGCGCGAAGAAGCACGGCCTGCGCACCGTCGGCACCTTCGTCATCGGCTTGCCCGAGGAAACCGAGCAGAGTCTGCGCGCGACGCTGGAGCTCGCACTCGACCTCGAACTCGACTTCATGAGCGTCAACATGGCCGTCCCGCGCTTCGGCACGCGCTTCCGCCGCCGCGCGATCGAGCTCGGCCTCGTCGACGAGCGCGACCTCGTGATGGACCAAGGCGGCGCCGAAGCGAAGCTGCCGACGCACACGCTCGACCGCGCGCAAATGCTCGCGCTCAAGAAACGCATGGTCCGCAATTTCTACCTGCGCCCGAGCTGGCTCTGGCGCCGCCTGCGCAACACACGCGACTTCGCCGAACTGCGCCGCAGCGCGCGCGAAGGCATGGCGTTGTTGATGCGCAACGTGTGACGCGCGCTCGCTAGCATGCGCCGCATGAAGCGCACGACCGTCACGACGACCAGGCGACTGACCGAGCTGTTCCCCGCGATCGAGCCTTACAACCATGGACGGTTGAGAGTCTCGAAGCTGCACACGATCCACTACGAGGAGTGCGGCAATCCCAAGGGCAAGCCGCTGATCTTCCTGCACGGCGGGCCGGGCGGCGGGATCGACGCGATCTACCGCCGCTACTTCGATCCGAAGAAGTGGCGCATCGTGTTGCTCGACCAGCGCGGCTGCGGCGCGAGCACGCCCTTCGCCGAGCTGCGCGAGAACACGACCTGGGATCTCGTCGACGACATCGAAAAGCTGCGCGTGCATCTCGGCATCGAAAGTTGGGTCGTCTTCGGCGGCAGTTGGGGCAGCACGCTGTCGCTCGCCTACGCCGAAACGCACGTCGCGCGCGTCAAGGCCCTCGTGCTGCGCGGGATTTTCCTACTGCGTCGCAGCGAGCTGTTGTGGTTCTACCAAGAGGGCGCGAGCCACATTTTTCCCGACGCTTGGGAGAGCTACCTCGCGCCGATTCCCGTGCGCGAGCGCGGCGACATGATGAAGGCCTACTACGCGCGGCTCACGAGCAAGAACCGCAAGGTGCGCACGGAAGCGGCGAAGGCTTGGTCGATTTGGGAAGGCAGCACGAGCAAGCTCTACACCGATCCCGAGCTCGTGAAAAAATTCGGCGGCGGTCGTTTCGCCGACGCCTTCGCGCGCATCGAAGCGCACTACTTCGTCAACAAGGGCTTCTTGAAGACGGACGATCAGCTGCTGCGCAACGCTAAGCGTTTGCGCCACATTCCGGCGGTGATCGTGCAAGGTCGCTACGACGTCGTGTGTCCCGCGACTTCGGCCTGGGCGCTGCACCGCGCGTGGCCCGAGGCGAAGTTCGTCCTCGTGCCCGACGCCGGACACTCGATGACCGAGCCCGGCATCCGCAGCGCGCTGATCGAAGAGACCGAGCACTTCGCGAAGCTGTAGCTCGCGCGACTCGAACGCAATTTCGTCCGTGGCAACGAGCTCGACGCGCGGTGAGCTCGTCGCGACGCCCCGAGCGCGCGCCTAGAACGAATCGTCGTCCGTCTCGGAGCCCGCGCGATGTCCGCGCAGGCCCGAGCACACGCCGCGTTTCGAATCGAGCACGAAGCGCGCGATCTCGACCACTTCGAGCACCGGGCTCTTCGTCAACTCGTGCGCGACGCGCGACGGGCTTTCGCCGGAGCGGAACAAACGCGCGAGCGCGTGGCGGATCGCGGTGCGTTGCTCGGAACTGAAGCCCGCGCGGCGCAAACCGATCGTGTTCGGCGCGCGCCAGCGAATGGGATAGGAGTGCGCGACGATCGAAAACGGCGGCGCGTCCTTGGTCACCATGCACACGCCGCCGACGAGCGTCAGGCGACCGACGCGGCAGAACTGATGCACCGCCGCGCCGCCGGAGATGAAGGCGCGCTCGCCGATGTGCACGTGCCCGCCGAGCATCGCGCCGTTGACGAGGATCGCGCTGTTCGCGACGCGGCAGTTGTGACCGACGTGCGAGCCCGCCATCAACATCACGTCGTCGCCGAGCACCGTCTCGGTGTTCGCGCCGGTGCCGCGATGCACGGTGACGTGTTCGTGGATGCGACAGCGCTTGCCGATGAGCACGCGCGCCGGCTCGCCCTTGTACTTGAGGTCCTGCGGCTCGCCGCCGAGCACCGAGCCCGTGCGCACGCTCGAACCTTCGCCGAGTTGCACGCAACCGTGCACGTGGACGTTCGGGCCGAGCACGCAACCGTCACCGATGACGGCGCCGGCTTCGACGATGCAATACGGCCCGATCTCGACGCCGCTGCCGATTTCGGCGCGCGCGTCGACGACGGCGGTGGGATGGATTTTGGCTGCGATCGCGGCGGTCATGGGCGGAAAAGTGTAGCCGTCGAAGCGCTCACCGGCGCCGGTCGAGGCGCAGCTCGACACTTTCAGCGCCGGCCGCGATGCCGCTCAGACGTGCGTTGCTCGGATCGTCGGGCGCGCTGAAATCGGGCGCGCCCGGGCTCAGGCAACGTTGCGCGAGCAACTCCAAGACCTGTCCTGGTTGCACGGTGAGCGCAAAGTTCCCGCCGCCGTCCGCGCTTTGGCTCGCTACCTCTCGACCGTCCGCGAAGGCCGTGACGAGCGCCTCCGCTGCCGGTTGGCCGTCGTGCTCGACGACGCGACCGCGCACGAGCGCTGCGATGTTCAGCTCGATGACGACATCCGTTCGCCCGGCGGCGACGGCGCTGACACGCGTCGGGAGGAAACTGCGACCCACGCGGCGATCTTCGTCGCTCGGATACGCATAGGCGCTCAGCGTGTAGCTGGTGTCGCTGAGCCCGACCGCGTGAAACGTGCCGTCGAGCGCGCACTCGACATCCGCGCTGCGGCCTGCGCCTTCGGGATCGACGCTGACATAGGTCTTCGGAATCGCGCCGCCGTCGCCGACGACGATGCGTCCGTCGATCGACAGGCCGCGCACGAGGACGATCTTGATCACTTCGTCATTCGCGCGCGGCACGAGCACGGCGACGTCCGCGACGTCGTGAGCTCCGTCGAGTTGGACTTCGATCCTGTACGAGCCCGCTGCGATGTCGGCGATTTCGAACTTGCCGCTGCTGTCGCTGAAAGTCGTGCGTTCGGCGACATAGGAATCGATCAGGCCCGTGTTCACCGAGTCCTCGGGCGTCGCGTAGCGCGTGCGCGTTGCATGTGTGCCCCGCACGAGCACTTTCTGGCGCGTCACCGCTCGCTCGTACTCGTCGACAACGATCCCACGCAACGAGTGCGCGCGCGGCAGCACGATGTCGCCGAGTTCGAGCACGCGCGACGCGCCGTCGCTCGTCGGAAGGTCGTACACCGCCGCGCCGAAGCCCGCTCTGCGAACGCTCAACACGTGGTGAAGCTCCGGTCGCAGACCGCCGATGTCGAACTCGCCTCGCTCGCTTGTGAACATCGAACGCCAGTCGTGGCGTTGCAATTCGCTTTCGCCGCCGAAGTCGCTGCCGGCCACTGCGACATAGGCGTCGATGACGAGGGCGCCGGCTTCGTCGACGATGCGGCCACGAGCGCGCAACTCGGGTGTGAGCGCGAAGTCGATCCGCATTTCCGAGTGCGCCGCGTCGGGCAACGCGTTGCGTTCGCACGTCACGTAGCCCTCCGCGCGCGCGGCAATCTGCGCGTGGCCCGTAGAAAACCCCGGGTACACGTACTCTCCGTTCGCATCGCTCTCGACGACACGCGCGAAGGTCCAGCCCTGCGAAACTTGCGCGTTGGCGATCGGGCGCAGCGTCTGTGCGTCGACGACTCGTCCGCGGATCAGCGACCCGACGTCGACGACGACATCGAGATCGGCGACCTGGCCGGAGCTGAGTTCGACTTCGATCCACGAAGGCCCGGCCTCCAACTTCGGTTCGACGTCGACGACCCACATCCCCGCGACGAGTCCGTCGAATCGAAAGCGGCCATCGGCGTCGGATTCCGTCGCGTGCCGCGCGCGTCCGGCGCGTGGCTCGTCGTCGCGGGCGCGAGCGAACACGGTCACGACGGATTCGGCGACCGGCGAGCCGTCGGCGCGACGCGTGACGCGGCCGCGCAGCGCCGCGCCGATGGCGAGCCTCACCTCGACGTCTTGGCCCGCGTAGCAAAACGCAACGGTGGTCGTCGCAAAGGTACCAGCGTGCGCCGACACGCG
>CAYHRR010000206.1:0-7234 GCA_964358875.1 uncultured Planctomycetaceae bacterium
CTTGTTGCAATGCTCTCGAGCTTACGCTGCGCGTATATTGTGATTTCGCTTTTCGGCTCGGTGGCGTCGTCGTAACTCACGACGTGGACGCTCGTTGTGTGGAGCGGGCGACGGGGATCGAACCCGCGACATTCAGCTTGGGAAGCTGACTCTCTACCAGCTGAGATACGCCCGCAGACGGGGCGCGAGGTTAGCGCGGATTGGTGTAGGGCGGAAGGGCGGCGAAGTGGGCGCGGCGCTGCGGCGCGACGGCATACTCGCGCGCATGGCGACGCGAAAAAGCGACGGGCTGCGCGTGCGGGAGTTGCGGCGCGACGACTGGGCGGTGATCGAGCGCTTGTTCGGCGCGAACGGGGCTTGTGGCGGGTGCTGGTGCATGTGGTGGCGCGTCGAGCGCGGCGGGAAGTTGTGGGAGGCGGTGAAGGGCGAGCGCAACCGGCGCGCGTTCCGCAAACTCGTCGACGGCGGCGGCGCGCAGGGAGTGCTCGCCTTCGACGGCGACGAACCGATCGGTTGGTGCTGCGTCGGGCCGCGTGCGGAGTTCCCGCGAGCGGAGGGCATCAAGGCGTTGCGTGGCGCGTGGGACGAAGGCACGTGGTCGGTCGTGTGCTTCTACATCCCCGCGAAACAGCGCGGGCGCGGCGTCGCGACGCGATTGCTCGATGCGGCGATCGAGTTGGCGCGCAAGCAGGGCGCGCACACGCTCGCGGGCGTTCCGGTGCGCGCGCCGAGGGGCGCGAAAACGGCTTCAATTCCCGCTGTTTTCGCATGGACCGGAGTGACGCCGATGTTCGCGAGCGCGGGCTTCGAGCGCGCTTGCCCGGCGGAAGCCGCGCGCGAATTGTGGAAGCTCGAGTTCGCAGCGAAGGCGTGCACGCCGCGTGCCATTCGAAATCCGGCGACGCACGCGCTTGACGCGAAGATCACTCGCGCCACGCGCGCGGCGGCGGCGCGTGGCGCGAGTGCAAGCGGCGCAAGCAAGGCTCGCACGCGGCGATCGGGCGAATGCCGATGAGCGCGTTCGACGACGACGTGCTCGAACGCTTGGAGCCGCTCGGTGAACTGCGTTCGAAGCGCATGTTCGGCGGGCTCGGGCTCTATTGCGGCAGCGCGTTCTTTGCGATCGCGTGGAAGGGCACGCTGTATTTCAAAGTCGACGACACGACGCGGCCCGCCTACGAGCGTGCAGGCGCCGTCGCGTTTCGACCGCTCGCGAAACGGCCGGAGATGAACGGCTACTTCGAAGTGCCCGAGAGCGTGTTGGTGCGCAACGAGCGACTGCTCGAATGGGCCGCAGCGAGCGTCGCCGTCGCCAAACGTGCTGCGCCGAAAGTCAAATCGCGCTCACGGAGTGCGGGCAACAAGCTGCGCAACCTCGGACCGGTCTCACGCCGTTGGCTCGCAGCGATCGGCGTCGTCTCTCGCGCCGACTTGGAGCGCGTCGGTTCGATCGGCGCCTATCGCCTCGTGCGCAAACAGCAGCGCGGCGCTTCGCTGCTCTTGCTCTACGCGCTCGAGGCCGCCTTGCTCGACGTCGATTGGCGCAAGTTGCCGAGCGACCTCAAGCGGCGTTTGCGCGAGGCCGTCGAGCCCTGACCACGGCGCGCGCGAGCGGCTCGGCGCAGCTCGCTCGGCGCACTTCGATCCGGTCGCGCGCGCTGAAACGCGATTCGTCGTCGAGTGCGCAGGTGAGTTCGAACTCGATCGACTCGCGCATTCGCAATGCGTCGTGCTGCAACGTCGATGCGGATTGCGCGTGTACTCGAACCGGCGCGAACGGCTCGGCGCACTTCGATCCGGTCGCGCGCGCTGAAACGCGATTCGTCGTCGAGCGCGCAGTTGAGTTCGAACTCGATCGACGCGCGAATTCGCAACGCGTTGTGCTGCAACGTCGATGCGGATTGCGCGTGTACTCGAACCGGCGCGAACGGCTCAGCGCACTTCGATCCAGTCGCGCGCGCTGAAGCTCGTTCCGTCGTCGAGCTGCCCGACGAGTTCGATTTCGACGCTCGCGCCCGCGGGCAACTTGTCGAGTTGGAACGCTGAGGCGAGCAGCGCGCTGGGAAGCGTGACTTGCGCGTCGCGTCGGCCGTCGCCGGGTTCGACGCTGCAATCGCCGGGCGTTCCGTAGAACGGGCGCGCGACGTCGTGCCGCGCGTCGATCTCGAAACCCGGGAAGTAGAGGCGCCTTCCGACTCCGTCGGCGCGGCGTAGCGCCAGGCTCGCGCGTCGCACGCCGGCGGCCTCGTGCAGCCACGTGCTCACGAGCGCGATGCGCGTCGACGTCGAATTGCCGAGCGTGACGATGTTCGGGCACGCGCCCGGTTCGATGTCGAGCGTCAACGCGCCGTCGCCTGCGCCGGGCGCGAGCGACGTGATCATTTGCGTGCAGGTCTCACGCGTTCCACAGGCATCGGTCAGCGTCCAAGTTCGACGCAGTTCGAGCAGCGGACCGTCCGCGGCGCCGCGCGGTTGAACCTCGTCTGCGTACTCGAGCTTCACGCCCTGAGGACAATCGTCGGCATAGCTCGCCCAACCGGTTCGATCGGGATGCAGCGCGAGCGCGTCCGGATCGGCTTGTGCGGTTTCGACGAAATTCGGCGGGCAAACGAGCCTCGCCGCGATCTCGCAGCGCCGAGTCGTGATGTCGAGCAACTCCGGCGTCGCGCTCACTCCGTGGTCGCGCATCAACGTCGCGCGCAGCTCGAGATAGCGCCCGACGATGCCTGACGCGCACATTTCCGCGCCGTTGCGGACCGCGCTGAAAGCGTGCGCCGCAAGGCGCGTCGGATCGTCGTCGGCGCGCACCTCGATCGTCACGCGCGTGCCCTCCGGCTCGTCGGAGTGCCACGCGAACATCGCCCAGCGCTGGTTCGAACGGCCGCTGTCCTCGACGAGCGTCCACGCACCGCCTGGTTGCGTCGCAGCGAGCACGACCCAACCGGTCATGTCGGAGTAGTTGTACGGACCGGCACTTTCGCCGAGTTCGACGACGAGGTCGACCGCGCCGAGCGGAACTCCGCCGGGGCCGAGCGCGCCCGCGTTCGGATCGATGCGCAAGGCGTTGTTCGAATTGACGCACGCGACCCACACCTTGCCGTGCGTGTCGATCGAAACGCCCGTCGGACCGTTGCCGTTTCCCGTGGCATGCGTCAGCGCGACGTTGCCGACGAAGCTGCCGTCGGCGCGCAAATGTCCGATCGTCGTCGCGCCCCACAGCGAGTGCGCGATCCACACGTTGCCGCGCGCGTCGACGGCGAGGCCTTGCGCGTTGACCGAGCCGTAGCCATAGCGCGCCGTGCATTCGCCGGCCGGCGAGAGCACGCCGACCGTTCCTCCGTACAAGCTCGTGTGCCACACGTTGCCGGTCACTGGATCGAGCGCGAGGCCGTAGTCGCCGCATTCGTTGCCGAGCGAAACGCCGGTGCCGGAGCGCGTGTCGTAGCGCAACAAACCCGTGCCGCCGCGCGCCGACCACAGCACGCCGTTGCCGTCGACGAATCCTCCGTAGCCGCCGCAACCGAAGTTGAAGAGCGTTCCGGCGATGGGGCGGCCGCTCACGCCGTCGAGCTTCTCGTGATCCTGATCGCTCCAGCCGCCGACCCACACGTCGTTGTTCGCGTCGATCGCGAGCGTGCGCGCGTTCGCGCCGGCGACGCGCGTGTAGTCGACGATGCACTCGTCGTCGGCGCTCGCGACCCCTCCCGCGGAATCGACGCCGTCTGCGTTCGACCAAGCGAGCACGCAGCCGAGTCCGAACGACGTGCGGATCAAACCGTCGCCGTCGCGGTCGACGCAGGTCGAATAGCGAAACGGACCCTTGAGATACTCGCCGCGCACATCCGGTCGGAACGCGCCGCTGCGCGGGTCCTTCGTTCCGCGCGTGCCGCCGATGACGAGCCCGATGCGTGCGACCGAGCCGCGCTGTTCGCCGTCGAGCCGACCGTTCTCGTCGCGATTGCAAACCCACACGTTGCCCAGGCGATCGACGGTCGTCCGCGAGGGATTGCGCGCCATGCCTTCGGGCGCCGTCGCGTATTCGCCGAGCACTGCGCCGCTCTCGACGTCGACGCGCACGACCGTTCCGCGCGCGGAGCAAGCGATGTGGATGAAGGGCAGCGGTTGCGGCGAGCGCGCGAGTTGCAGTCGATCGTCGCGCGCACTCGCGACTTCGAGATTGATCGCAAAGCCCTGCGCAAAGTCCTCGGCTGACGAATAGGTGCGTTCGCGCGCCTGCTGCGCGGTGGCGCGGCCGGCGAGCATGCCCAACGCGGCGAGCCAGGCCGCGCAGCGCTTCGACGGTTGGTGGACTCGGCGGTTCATCGACGGTGGGTGCTGCGAGCGCGTTGCGTGGTCAGGCGCGGCTCGGGAGCGAGCCCACAGCATTCCCAGGCGCAGCGGAATTGGCCATGGCGCACGCGCGGAAATGCGCAGGCTTCGCTCGCGCACACGCCGTGTCTTCTCTATCCGCGAGTTCGTGCGCAGCAACGCTCGCGGAGCGGCAGTTCACGTCCGATATACTCCGCGCCGCATGCACCTGATCGCCGCAGGCCACGCCGCGTCCTCGTTCAACACACACCAGAGCCCTGCATGACCGTTCCGATCGTTTGCTGCGGCCGTCGCGCCGCGCTCGCTGCATGCGCCGCGGTCGGCTTGCTCTTCGCGAGTTGCGGTGACGACGCTGCCCAGGGTCTGCAACGTCCGAACTTCGTGTTGATCACGATCGACACGCTGCGCGCGGATCACGTCGGCTGCTACGGCTATTTTCGCGACACGACGCCTTCGATCGATGCGCTCGCGCGCGAGAGCGTCGTGTTCGACGCGGCCTACGCCGCGATGGCGACCACGCTGCCGAGCCACGCCTCGATGCTGACCGCGCGCTATCCGCTCGAGCACGGCATCCTCGCCAACATCATGCACGGCGGAAAACCCTTCGGATGGAAGGGCGGCATGGTCTCGTTCGCGCAGGTCGCGCGCGACGCGGGCTATGCCACAGCGGGATTCGTGAGCGCCGCGCCGCTCAAGGCGCCGTCGGGCATCGGCTCGGGCTTCGACACGTGGAGCGAGCCGAAGTCGGATCAAGTCGAACGGCGCGCGGGCGAGACGATGGAGGACGTGCTGCCGTGGCTCGCCAAACAAGGTGAGCAGCCGTTTTTTCTGTGGGTGCATTTCTACGACCCGCATTGGCCGCACCGCGCGCCGGCTCCCTTCGACACGCAATTCGACAGCGACGCGCCGGACGCGCAGCTCGAGCAGTGGATCGCGGCGCGCGGAATCGGCGACAGCGCCGTGCGTTCCAACGGCAACAAGACCACGGCGACGCGCGACGCGATCAACAACTACTGCGCAGAGGTGCGCTACGCGGACAGCCAAGTCGGCGTGCTGCTCGACGCGCTGCGCAAGCGCGGCCTGTACGACGAGAGCGTGGTCATCCTGACCGCGGATCACGGCGAGGGTCTCAACCAGCACGATTGGTCCGCGCACGGTTTGGTGTGGGACGAGCAACTGCGCGTGCCGCTGATGATGCGCTTTCCGACCGAGGCCAACGTCGCGCCGCGCCGCGTCGATCGGTTGGTGTCGTTGATCGACATGTTTCCGACCGCGCTCGGCCGCGTCGCGCCGCTGTCGACGTCGAAAGAGCGCGACTTCCTCGCGCTCGCGACCGGCGTCGACGTGCTCGACCCCACGTACCAAGAGCGACCGTTGTTCGGTCAGCGCACGGGCCGCGAAATCGCCGAGTCCGAAGATCCCGGCGAGATGTACGCGGTGACGACCAAGGACTGGAAGTTCATCCACGAGCCCGAGGTCGGCGACCAACTCTTCGATCGGCGTGCGGATCCGTTCGAGCTCGTCAACGTCATCGACAAAGAGCCGGACGCGGCGCGCAAAATCGGCGGACTGAGCGAGTCGATGCGCGTGCAACAGGCGAAGCGCGGCGCGGAATTGGGCGAAGCCAAGGCGGGCGAAGTCGACACGGCGCTGCAAGCGCAGCTGCAGAAACTCGGCTACGCGGGCGGCGACGACGGGCGCGGCGAGGCGCGCCAGGATGAACGAGCGGGAAGCGAGAGCAGACCGCGGAAGAAGAGCGGCGTGCGCAAGCTGATCGAGCAACTCGGCGCAAGCGAGTGGGAGCAACGGCGCGATGCGGCGCTCGAACTCGGCAAACTCGAAGCGCACGGCGACGCGGTGCTCGCGGCACTCGAGACGGCGACTCACGACGAGCGCGAGGAAGTGCGCGTGGCGGCGGCGGCGACGTTGGCGGCGCTGCGGGCCGCAGTGAAGTGACCTGTCGTGACGAAATGCCCAGCTCGATTTTGAACTGCGTTTCGCTGCGCACCGTGATCGCGCTGCGCTGTCGCGCGACGCGCCGCGCGCACGGTCCGTCGACTCGCGTTGCGCGAACCGCAGCAAGTTCCACGGCAGCGGGACGTCCGCGTGCAACGACGACACGGCGCTCGTCTTCCCACGAACACTGAGCGCAGCGCCGTGACCAACGAATCCAGCGTGGCCGACACCGACGACGCTCGCGCCGTGTCGCGCACCCGTGTCGCGGCGCTGCTGCTCGTCGTGCTCGCGGCCTTCGCCGTGCGCGCGGGAGCGTTGTGGTTCGCATGCGACGCCGAAGCGTGGAACGACCAGATCACGTACGTGCAGCGCGCCGAGGACCTGCTCGACGGCAAGGGCTACACGGGCTCGTACCAGGCGTGGGTGATGAACCCGGGCGAACGTCAAGCGCGCTTGTTGTCGCGCTATCCGGGCGCGTACCAGGCGCCGGGATTCGCGGCCTTCATCGCCTTGGTGATGGGCGTCGCGGGGCGCGGCGAAGACGGCTTGATGTGGGTGAAGCTCGCACAGGTCGCGCTCGGCACGTTGACGACGTGGCTCGTCTTCAAGCTCGGCGCGAAGTGGTACGGCGCGCGCGTCGGGCTTGTCGCGGCGTGGTTCTACGCGCTCGATCCGACCTTTATCGCCTTCACGCACTACGTCTTCACCGAGACCTTGTTCGTGTTCCTGTTCACGGCCGGCATGTACGCGCTCGTGCGTTCGCGCGAGCTGCCGTCGCTCGCCGTCGCGCTCTGTACCGGCATCTGCTTCGCGTGCGCCGCCTACGTGAAGTCGTCGGTGCTGTACCTCTTGCCCGTGCTCGCTGTGTGGTTCGTGTGGAAGCACCGCGACCAACGCGGTGCCGCGCTGCGCTGGGTGCTCGCGGCCTCGCTCGCGTGGTGCGCATGCG
>CAYHRR010000207.1:0-7230 GCA_964358875.1 uncultured Planctomycetaceae bacterium
TCTCGCGGCCCTGGCCCAGTCGAATTTCGCCGTCCTTGGAGTGCTTGAACGACAACCACGTGCCCGACTTCATGATCTGGCCGTGCAGCACGCCGAGGTCGATCAGGTCGCCTTCGTAGCTGATGCCGCGGTCGAACATGATGTCGAACTCGACCTTGCGGAAGGGCGGCGCGATCTTGTTCTTTACCACCGTCACCTTGGTGCGGCTGCCGACGACTTCTTCGCCTTCCTTGATCTGACCGATGCGTCGGATATCGAGGCGCACCGACGAATAGAACTTGAGCGCGCGCCCGCCGGTCGTCGTCTCGGGGCTGCCGAACATGACGCCGATCTTCTCGCGGATCTGGTTGATGAAGATCACGAGCACCTCGGACTTGGAGATGCACGAGGTCAGTTTGCGCAGCGCCTGACTCATCAAGCGTGCGTGCAGGCCGACGAAGCTGTCGCCCATCTCGCCTTCGATTTCGGCGCGCGGCACGAGCGCGGCGACCGAGTCGATCACGATCACGTCGACCGCATTCGAGCGCACGAGCGTCTCGACGATCTCGAGCGCTTGTTCGCCGGTGTCGGGTTGGCTGACCAAGAGGTCGTCGAGCTTGACGCCGAGCTTGCGCGCGTAGGAAGGGTCGAGCGCGTGTTCCGCGTCGACGAAGGCGCAGATGCCGCCCTCGCGTTGCGCGCTGGCGATCACATGCAAGGTCAGGGTCGTCTTGCCCGAACTCTCGGGTCCGAAGATCTCGACCACGCGACCGCGCGGCAGGCCCTTGCCGCCCAAGGCGAGGTCCAGCGAAATGGCGCCGGTGCAGATACCGCGGATCTCCGCGATCTGACCCTTGTCGCCCAGGCGCATGATCGCGCCCTTGCCGTAGCTCTTCTCGATCTCGGACAGAGCCGCGGTGAGGGCCTTGCCCTTGACCGTGTCGTGTGCGGGCGGTGCGATGTCCTTGGAATTCGGGGCTGCGCTCATCGAAAATCGTCCTTCTCGGGCCTTGGGAAGGCCCGCGGTTGGTCTTTGTTAGGGGCGCATGCTAGCCCCCTGGTTGGGGCCGGGAAAGGTGCTGTCCGACTTTTTTTCTGGCGCCATGCGCGGCCCGCCTACGACTCGCGCCGCGCCGCGCGGTTGCCGCAAAAACGCCAAATCACGAGCGCGGTCGGCGCGATCTAGAGCGTCACGAACTCGAGCATCTCGTTGAAGCGCGACTCGATCTGCGCGCGCTTCTTGGCTTCGAGGGCCTCGACGCCGAAGCCTTGCACGCAGAACGACGCGGTGACGGTTCCGTAGAGCATCGCGCGGCGCAAGGTCGGAGCTTCGACACAGTCCGCCGCGGCGAGGTAGCCCATGAAGCCGCCGGCGAAGCAATCGCCCGCGCCCGTCGGATCGATGACGGCATCCACCGGATAGGCCGGCAAGGCATAGCGCACGTCTTCGCCGAACAGGAACGCGCCGTGCTCGCCCTTTTTCAAGATCACGTAGCGCGGTCCGAGCTCGCGCACCTTGGCCGCCGCTTTGATCAAGTTGCGCTCGCCGGTGAGCATGCGCGCTTCCTCGTCGTTCAAGACGATGCCGTCGACACGCCGCAGGACTTCGAGCAGCTCGTCACGGCGAATCTCGATCCACAGGTTCATCGTGTCGGCGACCACGAAGCCCGGACTCGAGCATTGTTCGAGCGCGCGCAGCTGCACCTTCGGCTCGGCATTGGCGAGGAACACGAACGTCGAGTCGCGGAAGTTCTTGGGCACCTTCGGGTCGAAGTGCTCGAACACATTGAGCTGCGTCTCGAGCGTCGTGCGCGTGTTCCAGTCCGCTTCATAGCGACCGGACCAACGAAAACTCTTGCCGTCGGCGACGCGCTCGACGCCGCGCACGTCGACGCCGCGCGTCGAGAGCAGCTCGAGGTCCTTGCGTTCGAAGTCGCCGCCGACAACGCCGACCAAGCGCACGGGCCCGAAGTTCGAGGCCGACAGCGAGAAGTAGACCGCCGATCCTCCGAGCACGTTTTCGCGCCGTGCGAAGGGCGTTTCGATGCTGTCGTAGGCGAGCGTTCCGATGACGAGGAGCGACATGCGTGGGATCAATCGAGCGTGGGTTGAGCGAGCTCGGCGCGTTCGGCGTCCGACATCCGGCCGCCGGGCAAGAGCAAGAATAGGCCGCCGAGCAGCCCGATCACGAACATGCACAGACGCCATGCGACACACGCGGCGATGCCGATCGCCTTGCTGCCGCCCAGCGTTTCGAACAGCTTTCCGTAGATCATCTCGGTGACGCCGAGCCCGCCGGGAGTCAGCGGTATGGCGCTGACGATGTTGCCGATCGAGCCGACGACGATGTACTGCGCGAAGCTGAACGAGTCCTCGCCGAACGAACGACCGAGCAACGCTATCGCACCGATGACGCAGCATTGATTGGCGAGCGAGAACAACACGGCGAGGAAGGTCTCGAAGGGTCGGCGTGAGTAAATCGTCGCAGCTTCGTCGATCTGCTTCAGCGTGCGCGCCATCGGCAACTTCTCGAGCAGTCGCTCGAAGCCGATCCATCCACGGATGGTGCGGCTCGAGTAGACGACCAAACCGACGAGCGCGAGCGCGAGTCCGACGAGCAAAGGCGTCCGGTACTCGGCGAAGCGTTCGCCCTGCGAGACGATCGTCACAGCACCCATCAAGGCGAGCACCAGCACGCCGATCAGGCGATCGACGAGCACACTGATCGCCGCTGCAGCGCGGCGCTCGGGATGCGCGCGCGCGACCATCACGGCCTTGACGAGATCGCCGCCGGTCAAGCCCGGAACCACGATGTTGAAGAAGAAGCCGATGAAGGTCAGGCGCAGCACGGTCCACAGCGGAGTCGGGCAACCGGCGGCGCCGAGCAACCTCCACCAACGTCCGGCGGTGGCGACGATGCCCGTGACGAGCAGTCCGAAGGCGGCGAGCAGACCGAGCGGACGCACCTCGCGGAACACGCGCGGCATGCCGGGTTGCCAGGAGGTCGTCGCGCTGCGCTCGACGTCGAGCGCGCTGACCGTACCCGAACCGGCGCGCCATTCGGCGGGCAGCGCCGCTCCGTCCAACGGCTCTGCGAACACGAAACGGATGCGCTCCGCTTTCCACTCGCCTTCGATGACGCCGACGAAGCTGCGCGCCTGGGTCGGCGACTTGAAGCGCACTTCATCGCGCCACGGGATCATGCGCGCGACGAGCGCGAGCACGGCGGCGGCGAGCGCGATTTTGAGCGCGTGGACCCACCAGGCGCGCCCTTGCTTTGAGGGCGCTGCGCTCAAGGTGCTCGAGTTTCCACGCGCGCCTGCGCCGCAACGCGCTCGGTCCACCACTGCTGCCAGTCTTCTTCGCGCAGCGACGCGCGTCCGTGCCCGCTGATCCTGCCGAGAGCTTCCATCGCTGCGACGCGCACTTGGCCCTCCTTGCTTTCGCAAGCGACGGCGACGATCGAGCGCGTCCACTTGGTCACGAGATCGGCGCGCTCGCGCTCGGGGATCGTCGCCGGCAGCGTCGGAAGTCCGCGCTGCGCGACGGCGCGCATCAAAGCAATCGTCGGCGCATCGTCGGGACGGCGCTCGGCGTTGGCGAGTTGCGTCAACAGTTCGGCCAACTTGGGCTCGCCCCACACGCGTACGCAGGCCTCAACGGCGGCAGCGCGCACGCGCGGATGCTCCCAACCGGGGTTGGAGCCGATGTGCTCCGTCGGCGCGGCATCGACGAGGGCTTCGGGCAAGGCCAGCACGACGCAACGTCGCTGCAGTTTCAGCGAGAGTTCGCGCAGCGCCGCAAAACGAGCATCGGACGCATTCGTCGCGGCCTCGATGATGCTGACCGCGCGCAAGACACGCGAACCACCTTCGACATCGAGCACGAGTTCACCGAGCGCCGCGCATGCGGCGTCGAATTGCGCACGCGCCGAGTCGTCGCCGTCGCGCACGAGCGGCGTCGCCGCTTCGACGAGTTGGCGCACGCCGTCGCGCACTTGATCGACGCTCGCAGGAGCGCCCACCGGCGCAGGTTCGGGATGGGCCGCGAGTGCGAGCCGCACTCCGGCCTTTCCGAGTTGCCGCACGGCGATTTCGCGCGACAGATTCCAGGGGTCGAAGCGCGCGAGCCAGGCGAAGTACACGGTCTGCTGCGCGGCGGTGCGCGGATCGTGCGCGTCGAAGTGCGCCAGACGATTCAGCTCGTCGACGCAGGTTTCCGTCGGATCTTCGATCGCGCTCGTCGGTTGCTCGACCTGGTTCTTGGAGCCGACGCTGCGCAACAAACTCTTCAATCCGGTGCTGACGATGTACGCGTAGGGCGTTTGGATGTTGCCCGAGCGTTTGTGCCGGCCGTCGCCGGCGTGCAGCTCATCCAGGTTGTGCGTCGTCGCCTCGACGAAGGCGCACGAGCTCGTCGACGCGCCGCACAGCAGTGCGAGCGCGGCGTCGACCGGCACAACGGGCGAACGACGGCGCGCGACGCTCATCGTTTGCTCGCCAACGCGATCGAGCGCTTCGCGGCTTCCACGACGCGTTCGGGGGTGAAGCCGTACTCGGCGAGCACGCGCTCGCCGGGCGCCGACGCGCCGTACTTGTCGATGCCGAGCGCGACGCCGCTGTCACCGATCCAGCGCTCCCAACCAAAGGTCGCGCCGGCTTCGATCGACACACGCGCGTGCAGCGTCGGCGGCAACACGCTGTCTTTGTAGGTCGCGTCCTGCGCCGAAAACGAGGCCCAGCACGGCATCGAGACGACGCGCGCTCGCAGGCCTTCGAGCGCGAGTCGTTTCTGAGCCTCGACCGCCAGCGCGACTTCCGAACCCGTGGCGATCAACAGCACTTGCGCGGAGCCGCCGCTCGCTTCGCTGAGCACGTAGGCGCCGCGCGCGACGCCCTCGCGTGCGCGCTCCTTCGTTCCCGCCAAGGCCGGGAGTTTCTGGCGCGAGAGGATCAGCGCGACCGGCGTGCTCTCGGACTCGAGCGCGAGTCGCCAAGCCTGCGCGCATTCGTTGGGATCCGCCGGCCGCACCACGCGCAGGTTCGGCATCGCGCGCAAGCTGGCGAGGTGCTCGACGGGCTGGTGCGTCGGGCCGTCCTCCCCCACCGCGACCGAGTCGTGGGTCCACACCAAGATCAGCGGCAGGCGGCACAGGGCCGCGAGGCGCACGGCAGGACGCATGTAGTCGGAGAACACGAAGAAGGTCGCCACGAACGGGCGCACACCGCCGTGGAAGAGCATGCCGTTGGCCAGCGCTCCCATCGCATGCTCGCGCACGCCGAAGTGGATGTTGCGACCGCCGTGGTTGTTCGCGTCGAAGGCGCTCTCCTTGACGAGCCCGGTCTTCGTCGAGCACGACAAATCCGCGTCGCCTCCGCACAGCTCGGGCACGATGGCGGCGAGCGCGTTCTGTGCTTTGCCGCCGGCATCGCGCGTCGCGGCGCCAGGTCCGGCTTCCCAACTCGGCAACTCGCGTTCGCAGCGCACGTCGAAATCCGCAGGCAAATCGCCCTGCATGCGGCGCTCGAATTCGGCGGCGAGCTCGGGGAACGCCGAGGCGTAGGCGTTGAAGCTCTTGTTCCATTGTTCGCGCGCCGCAGCACCGCGCTTCGCGGACTGCGCGAAGTGCTCGCGCACTTCTTCCGGCACGAAGAAGTTCGACGTCGCGTCCCAACCGAGCGCCGCCTTGGTCACGGCGACTTCATCGGGACCGAGCGGCGAACCGTGCGCCTCGCTCGTGCCTTGCTTCGCGGGACTGCCGAATCCGATCGTCGTCTTGACGACGATCAAGGTCGGCTTGCTCGACTGGGCCTTGGCTTCTTGCAGCGCGCGGTCGATGCCCGCGAGGTCCATGTTGCCGTCGACGACCTTGTGAATGTGCCAACCGTAGGCGCGGAAGCGCGCCGCGACGTCCTCGACGCTGAACGACAACGACGTCGGGCCGTCGAGCGTGATGTCGTTGGAGTCGTACAGCCAAACGAGCTTGCCCAGCTGCATCTGGCCCGCGAGCGAAGCGGCCTCGGCGACGAGACCTTCCATCATGCAGCCGTCGCCGAGCAGCGCGTAGGTGCTGTGATCGACGAGCGTGTGCCCGGGCTTGTTGAAGCGTGCGGCGAGCATGCGCTCGGCGATCGCCATGCCGACCGAATTCGCCGCGCCTTGGCCGAGCGGCCCCGTCGTCGCCTCGATGCCGACGGTCGCGAAATTCTCGGGATGGCCCGGCGTTTTCGAATGCCACTGGCGGAAGCTCTTCAAGTCGTCGAGCGTCACCGGATAACCCGTCACGTGCAGCAGCGAATACAACAGCGAGCTGCCGTGGCCGGCGCTCAACACGAAACGATCGCGATCAGCCCAGTGCGGTGTCGACGGATCGTGGCGCAGGTGCTTTTGCCACAGCACGTAGGCCATCGGAGCTGCGCCGAGCGGCAGCCCGGGATGTCCGGAGTTGGCCTTCTGCACGGCATCGATCGACAAGGTGCGAAGTGTGTTGACGCAGAGCGTGTCGATGTCTTGTTGCACGGTTGTCATTGAGCTCCTCGCGGCGCGACGTGGACTGTGCCGCGTAGATTGGGAATGCGCTCCCGCACGGGCAAGCACCAAGTCATTGCGCGGCGCCGGCACCAGATCGAAGTTCCGCGCCTCGCGCTTGAGCCGGCGCGCGGAGCGCGGTGCCGACGGCAGCCGCGATCCGAGCCGAAGAGCCAGTGACTCGCCGTTCGTGGATGGTGGAGGCGGCGGGAGTCGAACCCGCGTCCCGGAATCCGTCCGCTGAAAACATCTACGTGCGTAGTCCGCGCTTTGTGCCGCCCCGCGGTCGCTCACGGACGAGCTGCTGCGAGGCCGCCGTCGTGTGAATCTCGCCGGCTCCGCCCGACGGAGAGCTTTGCCGGCCAGCCCGCAAATGGCGTCTGTCCACGGCCGCGGGCGAACCGTGGCAGACGGCTACCTAGAGTGAACTAGGCGGCGAGAGCAAAATTGTTGGCATGTTATGCCGTCCCGAGTGGATGAACGGGGTGACTCGAGATCCCCGGCACGCCGTCTGGAGCCGATTGAAACCGGTCGAGACCGGTGCGCCCCCATCGATAACGACGGCGGGATGCTAGCACAGCCGCGCGCGCTCTCTAGCGTCGCCGCGACATCGCGCGGTCGATGTCGCGCTGATCGGTGCGCTCGCGTTCGCGTTCGCGCTTGTCGTGCTGCTTGCGGCCCTTAGCGAGTCCGATCAAGAGCTTCACGCGCGAGCCTTTGAAA
>CAYHRR010000208.1:0-7227 GCA_964358875.1 uncultured Planctomycetaceae bacterium
CGTGCGTCGGTCCGAATTGCTGGTGCGAATAATCGAGGTGGGGGAGGTACACGAGCGACAGCGACGGCTTGTACTCGTGCAGCGCGCGAATCGCCGCGTCCGCGATCCAACGGCTCGACGGCAGGCCCGCCTTCGGGCCCCAAAAATCGAAGAACGGAAAGGCGCCGAGCGCGCGCTCGGTGTCGGCGACGAACGAATCGGGCTTGCCGTACACCGCCGGAATCTTGCGTCCGTCTGCGGGATAGAACGGCCGCGGCGTGATCGACCAATCGACGGCGGCGCCGAGATTCCACCACCAGAACAGCTTCGCGCAGGTGAAGGAGCTGTCGCGTTCGCGCGCCGTCTCGTACAGCTTGCGGCCTTGCACGAGTGCATTCGATTGACGCCACAGCGCGACCTCGCTCGTGTCGCGCTCGAACCAACCGTTGCCGACCGCGCCGTGCTGCGCGGGGCTGCGACCGGTGAGCAGCGTCGCTTGCGCGCTGCAAGTCAGCGCCGGCAGCACCGCGCCCATCGGCGCGAACGCACCTCGAGCACGGAGCTCGGCGAGTGCCGGCGTACGTGGCCCGATCTGACGCGCAGTCAGACCGACGATGTCGACGACGACGACGGGCTGCATCGAAGGTCGCGGATGCTAGCATCGCGCCCATGTTGTCGTGGCTGCGGCGTCTCGTCGGACGCAAACCTCTTCTCGTCATCGGCGCAGGAAAACTGCCCGAAGGACAGTCCAAACGCATCGCGGTCGGAGATCCCTTCGCCGACGGCAAGGAACTGATCCTGGCGCGCGTCGGCGGCAAGCTGTGCGCCGTCGACCGCAAATGCCCGCACGAAGCGGCCGGACGCATCTCCGACGGTCCGCTGCACGAAGGCCGCTACGTGATGTGCCCGCTGCACAACTACAAGTTCGACGCCGCGACCGGGCGCGCCGAAGCGGGGGCTTGCAAGAACGCCAAGCTCTACCGCGTCCGCGAAATCGACGGCAACGCAGAAATCGACGTCTGACGCGACGCTGCGCGAGCCCGCGACTGCGAGCGCGAGATCGGCTTGGCGTGCTGGGTCTTGCGGCGCGGCAACCCGTGGTGAAAGTCCCGACTGCGGCTTCGCACGCCCGCGCGCTGCCGGGTCGAGCTCGGCGGACCGTGCTCAGCGGCGAAAGGCGCCGCCTACGCCGTCGCTGAATCGCTCAGCTTGCACCGCGAACGCATGCTGCGCCTCGCAACGTGACTTCCTCCAGGTGCATGCGCCGGCTCGCGACGCAGGCCGTGAATTGGTCGGACTATCGCGGAACATCGCGCCTCCCGGACGCGTCGCATCCAGTACTTGCAGTGCGCCGCCGGCGATGGTGCCGGCCACATCCGCGTGCTCGCCGAATTTCAGCGCTCGGAGAACCCCGTCATGTTGCACCGCACGTCCACATGGGCCGCTACGAGCGCCCTTTCGATCGGCCTGTCGGCTCAAGTCTGCGCCGGAGTCGCGGTGTTCCGCGGCGCGCCGGGAACGCCCGGCGAGGTCGTGCTTTGCGACGAGCAGGGCGGTCCCCCGCAGGTTGTTGCGGAGCTGACCGGCATCCAGTTGCTCAGCCTCGATTTCGTCGGTCGAACGGGGCTGTTCGAGTTCGCGCCCGATCGCCCGCGCTTCTGCGCCGACATCCCCGGAGCATCGCGACTCGTGCTGCAGCAAGGCCGCGGATCGCTGTACGCCTTCGCCCGCATGACTGCTTCCGCGCCGACGAGCTACGGCTTCTTCACCATCGACGGCGCCGGCGCAGCGAGCGTGGTCTTCGAATTGCCCGCGGTCCTCGGCGGCGGCAGTCCGTTCATCTCGCGCGTCGCCGTCGCTCCCGACGCGAGTGCGATGCTCGTGGCGACGACCTTGGCGGCCGGCGGCGATCTGTACGAGGTCGACTTGTCGCGCGCGCGGATCGTGTTGCGCACCGCGCGAATTCCGCCGCAGCGTTTCGCCAACACCGGACTCGCGCTGTGCGCGAGCTGGGGCTGTGCGGCGAGCGACGTCGGTGTGTTGCGCTTCGCGCGTACTTCGAGCGCGGACGCGAGTTTCGTGCCCTTCTCCAACGGCGACGATCCGCACTGGTTCGCGCGCGCGCTCGTGGTCAGCGAGAACGGACAGTGGGCCGCGACGATCGCCGGAGCTTCGGCGGCGAGCGAGTACGTGTACGTCTTCGGAGTCGCCGGGCCGTGCTTGCGCGCCTCCGACACGCCCGACCGCATCGCCGCGCCGGGATTTCTGCCCGAGGTGCGCAACGGACCCTGGTTGGCGGTCTCCGACGACGGTGAGCGTGTCGCGTGGCGTTCAGAGCTCTCGAACTCCGGCTACGGTGTCGAGTTGTTCCTCGCGGACCTCTCCGTCGTCGGCCCGTTGACGCCGACGCAGGTGACGGACGACGCGCATTTCGAGCCCTGGATCGACGAAATCGGGCAGTTCGTGTTCACGCTCGGCGGCAGCCTCGTGTTCGCGGCGGGCGATCCCTCCGCGACGACCGCGACGCGCATGTGGCGCGCGGACTTGTTCCAAGTCGAGCTGAACGCGGGCGGCCTGCAAGCTCACAACCTCACGGCGACTTCGGGCCAAAGCGTTCCGCCGTTCCTCGACTACGGCACGCTGGCGCCCGAGTGCGCGCTGTGGTCGCCGAGTGAGCAAGCGTTCCTCGTGTACACGCACGACGGCAGCGTGGGCGAGCTGGTGACGGCAACGGTCGGCCAGGCCGGCACGTCGACGATCATCCAAGAGCTCGATTCGCTCGTCCTGTTGGGCGCGCGCAGCAGCGAGGTCGTCGTCACGTACTCGGAAGTCGACACGCCCTTCGAGCGTCGCATCGACGGCTTGACCGCGGGCACTGGCGAACACACTGAAGAGATCGCGGAGTTCGAGGCCTCGACGGCCATCCACACGAGCGTCGTGCGAGCCGACGGCGCGCTGGCCGTGGTCAACGCGCACGGCGACAACCGCTACTTGTGGCGCGTCCGTCCCGATCTCGAACCCGAGCGCATGACGCAACGCTCGCTGGCTTTCGGCCCGTGCGTCGCGTTCGCGCCGAGCGGTGCCGTCGTGACGACGGTCGGAAGCGCCGGCGCGCCGTCGCTGTTCATCGTTTGGCCCGAGCAGGGCGCGCCGCGTCGGCTGATCGACGCGCAGTGGATCGGTTGTCTGTTGCCGGGCACGTAGCGCTTCAGCGCGTGGAACGCGAGACACCGAGCACGGCCTCGGTTTCGCCGAGCAATTCGACGTTGGCGAAGTTGGCGAGCTGCAACGGCGTCGCCATCGCGGCTTGGAACTTGGTGAGTTCGGCGGCCGCTTCGATGTTGCGCCCGAGGCGCTGCAAGGTCATGGCCAGGAAGGCTTGGATTTCGGGCGAGGTGCGTGTGCTCTTGCGCACTTCGAGCAGTCGTCGCAGGCGTTGCTCGGCGAGCGCGAACTCGCCGCGGCGATAGCGCAAGGCCGCTTCGAGCAGCAGCGCGCGCTCGTCGTCCGGCTTGGCGCTTCGCAAGCGCAAGGCCTGCCACAGCGCGAGTTGACAGGTCGCCGCATCGACCTTCGGCATGCGCGCCGTCTCCCACGCGTCGTCCGCGAGCATGCTCGCGCTGCCTCCGCACAAGCGCACCAAGCGCAGCTCGGCGTTGCGCAACGCGTCGCTGATCGTCTCGTCTTGTTCCAACCTGCGCGCACAAGCATCGAGATCGAAGGCCTGCGCGCTCAACAGTTGGTCGACGAACGGCACAGCCATGTCGCGCATGCGCAACGCGGCGCGGCGTTCTTCGTCGCGCTCGGCGACCGACTCGGATGACCAGATGCGGATCGAACCGTCGTCGAAGCCGGCCGCGATCTGGCGCGCATCGGCGCTGACCGTGAGCGCGACGCATCGATCACTGCCGCGCAAGGCGAGCAACGGTTGCAGCGACTCGCGCTCGAGCACGGCGACGCCGAACGCTTCCGTCGCCGCCACCACGCGCCGCTCGCCGTCGAACAACTTGACGCCGCCGACGAAGCGGTTCATCGGCAAGGCCAAGTCCGGCGGCAAGGCGACGTCACGCAGGCTCGCGAAGCTCGCCGCGTCGATCTCGTGCAGCGTTCCATCGCCGACGCCGACGAGCAGGCGCGCACCGCCTGCGACGCGCGTGAGCGACGTCACGTTTTTCGGGAAGCGCAGCAGGCGCGCACGCGTCGCCGTGGCGATGTCCCACGCCGCGAGCTCGACCTCCTCGAGGCCCGAGGCTCCGGTGCCGATCGCCAGTTCGCGCTCGCCCGGCAACCACTCGATGCACAGCGGGACTCCCGCGGGCGCGAGCGTCGCTTCGAGTTTTCGCGTCGCGAGTTCCCACACGCGGACGCGCTTGTCGTCATGACCGACGGCGAGGCGCGTGCCGTCCGGAGCGAAGGCGAGTCGCAGCACCCCGCGCGCGTCCTTCGCGTCGAGCGTGAACAGTTGCGCGCCCGAACGCGCGTCGTGCAGGCTCACGCCGCCGTCTTCGAGGCCCAGCGCGAGCAGCGCGTCGTCGGGCGAAACCGCGAGCGAACGCACGCGCGGCGAGCCGATCGCGCGCGAGCTGCCGGGCGAACCGACGACGGCCTCGGGCAGGCCGGTGCGCGCATTCCAGATGCGCACGTTGCTGTCGTAACCGACGGCAGCGAGGCGCACGTGATCGTGAAAGAACTCGAGCAGCGTGATCGACAGCGCGCCTTCGCGGATGACCAGCGCTTCGCCGTAGGCCAAAGCCCACTCGCGCACCGAGCCGTCGGCGCCGCCGGTGACGAGCAACTCGTCGCGCACGACGACGGCGGCGTTGACGGCGCCCGTGTGTCCGATCAACAACGAGTCCTGATGGCGCCACAAATCGTGCGTGCGCACCGTCGCGTCCGCGGATGTCGAGATCAGCATGCGCCCGCTCTGCGCGTAGCCGCACCAGGTCAAACGATCTTCGTGGTCGTGCCAAACGCCGACGATGTCGCCCGTTGCGATGTCGAACTCGCGCAGCGTATTCGCCCATTGCTCGCGCGCGAGAGCGAGCGGCGTCTCGGAGTTGCCGGCGGCCGCGAGGCGCCGACCGTCGGGACTGAAGGCGACCCAATTGGTCGAGGCACCGCGCTCGCCGAGCACGCGCTCGAGCACGCCGTCGCTCGTGCGCCACACGTACACCGCGCCTTCGAGCGTGCCGAACGCGACGCGCGCGCCGTCGGGCGAGAAGGCGACGCACAGCTGTTGTCCGTTGTTGTCGTGCAGCGTGTGCAGCAGCGCTCCGCTTGCGGCATCGAGGATGCGCCCGATGCGATCGAGACCCGCCGTAGCGAGCGTGCTTCCGTCGGGACTGAAGGCGAGCGCGGTCGAGCTCCACTTGCTCGGCCAACTCGCGCGCAATTCGCGCGTCGCGACGTCGAACACGCGCAACACGCGATCCGAACCGCTGGTGGCCAAGCGCGCGCCGGCGGGATCGAAGGCGAGGCTCAACACCGCTGCGGCATGCGGCCCGAATTCGCCGAGCACAGCTCCGCTTTCGCGCTCGAACAAGCGCACGATCGACTGCGCCTGCTCGCGCATGTTCGGCGCGTCGTCGGAGACAGCCAGGAGCCGGCCGTCGGGACTGACGGCCACGCACTGCACAGCGCGCGCGCCCTTGGCACCGTCGTCGAAGCGGGCGATGGCGCGCACGCTCATGTCGGCTTGCGCACCGAGATGGCGCCATTCCCAGCCGCGCAATTCGACGTCCGAGCAAGCCGCGATGCGCGCGCGCGTGGCCTCGGTGTCGTGAAAACGCACGGCTGCGGCAGCGGCGGAGATGTTGGCGACATAGCTCGCGCGTTCGGCTTCGCTCTCGCTCGACATGGCGCGTGCCGTCGCCGCTTCGGCCTCGGTCTTCTTGGTTTCGGCGACGCTGTTGGCGGCGCGCAACTTCGCATTTGCCTGCACCTGTTGCCACGCGATCAACGTCGCGCTGCCGAGCACCACGAACGACGCGATCGCGACGGCGACGGCGAAGCCGGTGTTGCGCGCGAACCACTTCTTGAACTCGGCGACAGCGCCGTGCTCGTGCGCTTTGACGACGCGGCCTTCGAGGAACGCGCGCAAGTCGTCGGCGACGCCGAGCATGTTCGGATAGCGCGCGCGCGGATCGCGAGCCATGGCCTTGTCGCAGATGGCGATCAGCTCCTCGGGCGTGCGCGGCGCGAGTTCGGCGAGCGGTCGCGGCGCTCCCTGCATCAACATGCCGAGCACGGCGTGCGGCGAGATCTTCTCGTCGCCGTCGACGTACGGCATCGTTCCGCCGAGCAGCTGGTAGAGCATCGAGCCCAGCGAATACACGTCCGAGTGCGGGCCGATGTCTTCGAGGCGACCCTTGGCTTGCTCGGGCGCCATGTAACAAGGAGTGCCGACGATGTCGCCGTCCATCGTCGCCAGCGGCGAGTCCGGCGCGGCGCGCGCGAGGTCCTTGCGTTCGGTGCGCACGAGACTCTGCGAAACATCGGCGGTCGCGATGCGCACGTCGTGTTGATCGGGGCGGCCGAGCACCTTCGCCAAGCCCCAATCCATCACGTACACCTCGCCGAAACGGCCGACCATCACGTTGGCCGGCTTGAGGTCGCGGTGGATCACGCCCTTCTCGTGCGCGAACGCCATCGCTTCGCACACGCGCAGCAACACGCCGAGCGCGCGCGGCAAGTTCCAACCGTCCTCGTCCTTGCGCACGAGCTCGAACACTTCGCGCAGCTCGCGACCCTTCACGAGTTTCATCGTGAAGTACAAGCGCCCTTCGGCGTCGAGGCCCAGTTCGTGCACGGGCACGATGCCGGGGTGATCGAGTTGGCCGGTGATCTGCGCTTCCTCGAGGAAGCGCGCGGCGCGACGCTGCGTGGCGCTCGCGGTCGAGGCCGAACCGTCGCTCTCCGACGCGTCGAGCATCACCTTCATCGCCAGCACGCGGCGCAGGTCCGCGTCGACGACGCGCAACACCGCTCCCATACCGCCGCGCGCGACCTCGCCCTTGCTTTCGTAGCGCTGCGCGGCCGAAGTGCGCGAGCGCAGGCGTTCGATCACTTGACTCGGCGGTTGCGTCGCCTCGTGAGCGCGACTCGAGAGTGAGGAATCGTCCTTGGGTTCCATGCGAGTCGACGCGGCCGGCGTGCGCGCGCGACAGGGCGGTTCAGCTCGCGTCGCGGCGCGGGAGACTAGCAAACAGCTTGTTTTCAGCGTGTTTGCGCGCGCCACGCCGTGGGTCA
>CAYHRR010000209.1:0-7177 GCA_964358875.1 uncultured Planctomycetaceae bacterium
ACAACAGTCCCAAACCCGAACGAACGAACGACCCGCACGGAGCGCTGTGGGTCGAATTCTCGCGAAGTAGTTTCGGATGCATGGAGGGTGGCGGGTGACGGTGCGGCGAAGGGCAGGGAAGGGTTCGGGCGCGAGCAGTAGCGGTTCTGGGTACGCCGGGGCGCGTACGCGACGCGCGCGGCGGATCGTGAATCGCGGATGATATAGGCACCACCGGGGAGGATGCTCGCGCGCAGCGAGCTTTTTTGCGCGCTGTTGGGAGCTTCGATCCGAAGGAACCTCGATCGAGTCAGAACGGAACAGAACGATGCGGAGAACGAGGCAGAGTGGCGAGAACGTCGCGAACTCGGTCGGTGCAGCCGGCGCGACGGGCGCCGTCCTGTGTCGGACGACTCCATCTCGAGGCTGCGTGGCGAGGACCACGGCGGGCTAGACACCCAGGCGCGGAGAAATCAAACCCCATGCCGACCCGAGGCACATGCCTGCACGCTCGCCGTCGATGCCACAACGCTATGCCCGTCAAAGGGATAGAGCTTCCGGCCGGCACTGGATTGGAGTGCGAGCAGCTGCCATACGCGGGGCTGCAGGGCCGCGCGGCGTGCGACGACATCGATCTCGGTGCGGAAGCGCACACGCGCGCGTGGCTCACACGACGGGCGACGGGCGACTTGCCGGCGTGAGTCCAAGCGCTTGCGCCTGCGCCTCGGTAGCGAAGAAGGCCATGTGATCGGGCCGGATCTTGCGCGCGGCCTGCGCGTCGCGTTCGTGGTAGTGCCCCGAGGTCGTGCAGCCGATCCATGGAGCAAAGATCTCCTGCGAGCAGTAGCCGCAGGAGGCCCGCATCGGGAAGCGCGACGCCAACTTGAAGATCGGGCGCACGTGACGCGTTTCGGTGCGCGAAATGCAGGTCGGGTTGAGGCACGGATTCTCGCCGAGCTTGACGTCGTAGAAGCGCACGTCGAGCTCCTTGACGGTCACGCCCAAGTCGATGCGCCCGAGCAAGAAGGCCAGGATCGCCATGCGAATCGGGACACCGCGCGCCGCCTGCTTGAAGTAGATGCTGCGCGGATCCTCATCGAGCTCTTCCTGGATCTCGTCGCGGCGCGGCAAGGGATGCATCACCACGGCGTCCTTCAACGACTCGGCGTTCATCTCGCGCTTGCCGAGCTGCTGGTACTTCACGATCGGCGCGTCCTTGTCCGTGAAGCGCTCGGTTTGCGGCCGCGTCATGTACAGCGCGTCGACTCGCTCCACGGACAGGACCTTGCCGGCGTCCGTGAAGAGGCTGAGTTGGTGCGGCTTCTGGGGAGTGAGATAGACGGCGTCCGCGCCGGAGGCGATCTCTCCCAGGCGGCTGGCGTCGGCCCGCACGGGCTCGACTCCGAATTCCTCGCGCAAGCGCTGCACGACGTAGGGCGGCAACTCGAAACCAGGTTGCGGCACGCACACGATGTTCGCTCCGAAGCGCGCGAGCGCGTAGACGAACGAGTGGATCGTGCGGCTGTAGCGCAGGTCGCCGGCGAGCACGACGTTGATGCCTTCGATGCGACCGCGCTCGAGATGCAGGTTGTAGAGGTCACACAGCGTTTGCGTCGGATGCTCGTGACTGCCGTCGCCCGCGTTGACCACGGGAATCGGCGAGTACTGGGCCGCCAAGCGCGCTGCGCCCTCACTGGCGTGCCGCAACACGATCACGTCCGCGTAGGCACCGCCGACGACGCGCACCGTGTCGGCGAGCGACTCTCCCTTCGAGGCGGAGGTCGCCTTCATGTCGGCCGCGGTCAAGACCCCGCCACCGAGCCGCAGCATCGCCGACTCGAACGACAGGCGCGTGCGCGTCGACGGCTCGTAGAACAGGCTGGCCGAAATCAGGCCCGGGCACAGGTGCGCGGAGGCGCGCAGGTCGCGAGCGAACTCCTCGGCGTGCGCGAAAAGCGCGCGAATCTCGGCCAGCGAGAGGTCGTCGATCGAGACGAGGTGGCGGATCCCGTTGTTCATTTCGCTCGAGGCGCGCCGCGCTCGGCTCGACGGCTGCTCGATACGAGGTTCAGAAATTACGCGATCGTCGGCGGAGCTTCAACGCGCAGGCCGCTGTTCTCGACCACCGAGTTCGCTGCGACGACGCTCGAGTGCGGCGCGCGACTCGTCGTCGAAGGTCAGCGCTTCGCCGGCGCGCCAGAACTCGCGCGGCAATCCGAGCGCGCGCTCGAACTCGGTGCGCAGCGTCTCGACGGCGGCCTGCGGATCGACCTGCGCCGAAATGCGCGGATGCGTCGCCGAGCCGCGCGGCCCAAGGTCGCAGCGACTCTCGATCACGCACGTTCGCACTTCGATTTGCGGCTCGGGCGCCGGCGCGTCACGCGGCGTCAACCAGACGACGAGATCCGCCCGTGCGCGCTCCGTTTGCGCGAGCTTCCTTCCGCGCAGCTCCAATTCGGCAACCGCACCGGTCACGCCTTCGCCGGCTGTGTCGCACAGTTCGACGGGCCAAATGCCGAGTTGCACGCGCTCGATCACGAGATCGCGCGTCGTGCCCGCGCGACTGCTGACGATGGCGCGCTCGCGTCCGTACAGCGCGTTGAACAAGGTCGACTTGCCTGCATTCACCGGTCCGGCGAGGACGACGCGCGCTGGTTCGAGTGCGCGGCGCGCAACGCGACTGCGCGCGAGCGCAGTCTCGACGGCCTCGAGTTGCGCATCGCGCCCAAGCTGAGCCCATGCTTCGAGCGCGCGTGAGAACGCACCCTCGGCTTGGTCCAACAGAATGCGCGCGCCCGTTTCGCATGCGGCGTGCGCCGACAATTCAGCTGCGCGCTCTTCGTGGGTCGACAGCGACGGCCGCGCACTACCAAAGTGCTCGAGCAGTCGGCGCACCAACGGCGCGCTGCCGTGAAGTTGCAGTTCGACCCGCTGTTCAGATTCGGCCCACACCAGCGCCTCATCGAGGATCTCGCCGCCGAGCACGACGCGCACGAGTTTCGGCTGACCTAGGCCGAGCGCGTCGACATCGACGATGTCGCAAACGCTGCGCAGCGCGCTGAGCCCGCGCAATTCGAGCACGGACACGCCGCCTGAGCCGCGCGGCGTCAATTCGCGTGCGACCGTGTCGTGGTCGGGATTCAAGCGTCCCCGCGACTACGCAACAAATCCAGCGCAGCGTGGCGCAACCCCGAATGCACGAGGTCCGCGTCCGCCAGCGGTTCGACGTCGAACAGGGGCGGGGTCAGCAAGGAAATTCGCGCGCCGCCGGTGACGACGATCGGCGCGGATTCGAGCGAGCATTCACTCGCAACGGCGCGCACGAGTTCGCGCGCGGCGCCGCGAAAACCGTGCATCACACCCGCAGCGATCGCTTCGCGCGTGTCGCGACCGAGGGCATGTCCGACGCTGCTCACGTCGACGTGCGGCAAGCGCGCGGTGCCCTGCGCAAGAGCGGCAGCGAGCAGCTGCGGTCCCGGCGCGATGGCGCCACCCAAGAAGCGCGGCCGCGCGCGCACTTCGAGCGCGTCCACGGTGAGCGCCGTGCCGGCATCGACCACGATCGCGGAGCCGCGCACGTGCTCGTAGGCGCCGCGCGCGGCGAACAATCGATCGGCGCCGACGGATTCCGGCGCCAGCGTCGCGTTCTCGAGCCCGCACTGCGGCGTTCCGAGAAACCGTGCGCCGAGCAGCGCGCGCAACGACTCACGTAGCTGCGCTTCGATGTCGCGCGCACCGACGCCGCACACGGCGACATGCGCGTCGCCGTGCTTGCCGAGGAATTCGCGCAGTGCCGAAACGAGATCGGCGTCGTTTGCGAGGGTCGCGCGCGCGAAGACCGTCGCGGCGGAAGCGCTCTCCCACGCGCACAGCTTGCAGCTCGAGTTGCCGAGATCGATGGTGACGACGGCGTGCGACATGCGCCGCAGTCTAGGCGCGCTCGCGCGTCACTTCTTCTTCGGCGGAAGGTACGTGATCGTGCGCGTCTGGCCGCGGTTCCAAACCTCGACCTCCCACACGTCGTAGTTGTCCTTGTTGTTCTTCACGAACTGGATCGCCTCTTCCTTGCTCGTCACCGGATGGCCGTTGATCGACTTGATCACGTCGCCTTCCTGCACGCCGTGGCGCGCGGCGATCGAATCGGGGACGACGCTCTTGACCTCGATGCCGTCGTATTTCTTCGTAACGGGGTCGCGGTGGCGCGCGATCGTGACGTCGGTCGTCACGATCTCCGGATAGTGCTCGTTGATGTACGTCAGATCGTCGACACCCATGCGGAAGCGATCGCGGCCGACGGATTCGGTCTGCAGATTCGCGGCCTCTTCCGGACGCGAGCCGATCGGATTGAAGCGCGGAGCCACCGCCGGTGCGACGCCGTCGGCGAGCAGCACGTAGCTTTGGTTCGTCGTCACGTCGAACTCGCCGACGACCACGAATTCGTGCTCGCGCGCAGCGTCGTCTTCGAAGGCGAACTCGACCGAATCCGGCCACACGGCGACGATTTTGATGTTGTCGACGGGCTCGTCGAGCTTGTCACCGGGACGCTTGAGGAAAGTTCCGTCGGGACTGGTCGACGGCGCCGCGACACGCGCCTCGGACAGGTACTTGAAGATCACTTCGCTGCGTTCGGGAGTGCGTCCGTCGTAACGCACGGCGCGCAGCGTGAGCAGGTCCGAGGCCGTCTGCTTGACGACGGCTGCGTTGTCGGCCGTGTTCGCGTCCGCCACGACAATTTCCGGGGGCGGCTTGCCGGTCCAGTCGATCGTCAGCAGGCCGCGCTTGACGTCGTCGTAGGACACGACCGTCACCTGGTGCTGCGCGAGCTCGGGCACGTTGGTCAGCGCGCTGATCATCACCTTCGGGTCGACCGAGGCGAGGATTTCGGTGCGGTTCACCAAGAACCAGCCGACATAGGCAGCCATGCCGACGCCCAAGGTGCCGGCGACACTCCACGTGACGAGCTTGATCTGAGCGGTATTCATAGGAGCGCGGGGATGCTAACCCCTTGGCCTGCCGTGGTCCAAGGACGACCGGCGCGCCCGGCGCGTGCTGCGATCGCAAGCCGTGGACGCGCGGGGCGCCGGACTATTCCGCTCCGGGCGATTTCGAATTCGGGCCGTTGTCACCGCGGCCTCGACCGGAACTCGAGGTGATGCCGCGCAAGGCGAGTACCAATTCGTCCGGCCGGTCGCTGGCGGCGAGCGCGTCCTTCAGCTCGACCAGCTTCTGCTGCACGAGCCGACGCAACGACTGGTTGAACGAGATCAAGCCCGGTGTCGTGCCCTGCTCGACGGTGCGCATCAGCTCGCCGGTCTCGCCCTTTTCGATCAACTCGCGGGTGCGCGGCGTCTGGGTCATCAACTCGAACGCCGGAACCATGCCCTTGCCTGCCGCGCGCGGCACGAGGCGCTGCGACAGCACGCAGGCCAGGTTGTCGGAGATGCGCGTGCGCACCTGCACGTGCTGCTCGGCCGGGAAGAAACCGAGGATGCGGTCGAGCGTCTGCGCCGCGTTCACGGTGTGCAGCGTCGACATCACCAGGTGACCGGTTTCCGCCGCATCCAGCGCGGCGCTGACCGTCTCGCGGTCGCGCATTTCGCCGATCAAGATCACGTCCGGACTTTGGCGCAGCGCATGCCGCAGGCCTTCGTGAAAGCTGTTGCAGTCGATGCCGACTTCGCGCTGGCTGATCACGCAACGCTTCTCGGCAAAGAGCACTTCGATCGGATCTTCGAGCGTGATCACGTGCCGCTCGGAGTTCTCGTTCATGTGCTGGATCATGCCCGAGAGCGTGGTCGACTTGCCCGATCCTGCGATGCCGGTGACGAGCACGAGTCCGCGGCGGCGCTGCGCCACCTTCATCAACTCGGCGGTCGGCAGCTCGAGCGCTTCGAGCTGCGGCGGTTGGTCGGAAACGCGCCGTACGACAACGGCGGGCTCGCCCATTTGCTTGTAGGCGTTGAGCCGAAAGCGGCCGAGGCCGTCGAGTTGCAGCGCGGCGTCGACCGAACCGTTCTGGCGCCACAGATCCATCCGATCTTGGCCCATCACCGCTTCGAGCACTTCGAGCAGCGCGCCGGCGGCCGGCACTCGACCCGGCAGGAAGCCGATGCGTCCGTCGATGCGCGTCGAAGGGCGTCCACCCGCGCGCAGGATCAAGTCGCTGGCGCCGGTCTTGACCATCACGGCGAGCCAGGCCTCGATCTTGTGGCGCGGCGACATCGCAGCGATGCGCGAAGACTCGGCGAGCTCGAGATCCGACGTTGCTCCGAGCGTCGACGCCGCTCGAAATCCGGTAGCGCCCAAGGCACCGTCGAGCTGCGTCAGCGCGACGCGCGGCTGGACGTTTGTCGCCGTGAGGCTGGCGCCGGCACCTGCGGGCGGCGGAGCGACCGGCGCGGGCGGCGGTGCCGGCTCCGCGGGCTTCAGCGGAATGCGACTGGGCAGCGGCACACCGTTGTTGTCCGTTCGGAACGGCACCGAGGTGCGCGGCTGTGCTTCGTACGAAGCGCGCGGACCGCGCGGCGGCGGATCGTTGCCGTAGGGCTGGGAATTGGGTGTCGAGCTCACTCGGGCGTCCGCAGAACCGAGCGCCGACAGTGACGCGCGAGCATTCCGCAGGCCGGACATCGACGCGCACCAAGTGCGCTCTTGAGCCCGTCAGGAGGGACGTCGAACGAGCGCGTGCGCCGCGCTGAGCAGCTCGCGCAGCCCGTCCGAACGCGCCGCCGAAATGCGCAGAATTTTCGTGGTGTCGCAGCCGCCGGCCTGGGTTCCGCGCAACTTGCTTTCGAGTTCGTCCGCGCGTGCGCGAGCGGGCTCGTCCTCGCACTTGGTCGCCACGACGAAGCGCGGCTTCGCATACAGCTCCGGATTCGAGTGCGCGAGTTCCGCATCGACGATGCGCCACGCTTCGAACGGCTCGACCGCGGCCTCGACGGCGACGTCGACGAGCTGCAACAGCACCTTGCAGCGTTCGACGTGCTTGAGGAACTGATGGCCGAGCCCGCGCCCCGTCGACGCTCCTTCGATCAATCCCGGCAAGTCGGCGAGCACGAGCGTGTCGAAGTCGCCGACGCGCGCGATGCCGACATTGGGCGACAGCGTCGTGAACGGATAGTCCGCGATCTTCGGAGTCGCCGCGGTCACGCGCGAGAGCAGCGTCGACTTGCCGGCGTTGGGGAACCCCACCAGCCCG
>CAYHRR010000210.1:0-7158 GCA_964358875.1 uncultured Planctomycetaceae bacterium
GCGGGCTCGACCTCGCGGCCGGTACATGCGTGAGGCGCTCCGGATTCTGGCCGCGCGTGCAGCGCACGACGGGACTGCTGTCGATGGTCACGAGCGTGCGCATCGACGAGCGCCGCCACCGCTTCGGCCGCCGCACGACCTACGAGGTTTCGTTCACCCTCGGCGGCGAAGAGGCCTTCACGTTCTTCGAAACGCCCGAGCGCACCGAAGCCGTCGAGGTGCAAGAAGACTGGCTCGCGCGCTTGAAACCGCCGTCGTCGCCCGACCCGCAGCGTCGCGACCAACGCTCCGCCGCCTGAGTCAAAGGTTCGACGCGCGCCGCACCAATCCGCGTGCGGTGTCGCCTTTCGCAACTCCGCGCGCACGTCGTGCCGAATTCGTCCGTCGCTACGGAATGACGGTGAATTCGAGTCCGTCGGTGAGGTTGGTGGTGCCGGGCGCGGGCGGGTCGCGGAGGTAAGCCCCGGTGCTCGCGTTGCGCGAGCATTCGAGGTCCGCAGTGCGGACTTCGAAAGGGGATCCCCCGAGCGCTGCCGTAGGCGGCGCGCTGGCTGAAGGTGACGCGACCCGCCTCTGCCTTCGCTTACGGAATGACGGTGAATTCGAGTCCGTCGGTGAGGTTGGTGGTGCCGGGCGCGGGCGGGTCGCGGAACCAGCCTTGCGCATCGACGACCGTGCCGGCGATCAACGGGTTGCCGAGCGCGAAGGGGTGCGACGCGAGGTAGGCGTTCCAGTCCTCGGCGATGACGCCGTCGCACAGGCCCGACGTGCCGCCGGCGTTGATCGAAGTCATGCGTTGCAGCGGCGATTTCACGCACAGGATGCTCGAGCTGCCGAGTGCCCACACGGCCGCGTTGCGTCCGCTCGTGCCGTAGAAAATGATGCCTTGGCGCGTGCCGTCGACGTTGTTGGCGATCAACACGAAGCCCGAACTCGCGCCGACGTGCGCGTCGCCTGTCGCCGACATGAACGGCTGGCAGAAATTGGAGGTGAGGCTTGTCGTGCAGTACGGCGTCGGGTCGGAGCTCGCGCTCGATCCGCCGTCGGTGACGTCGCCGCTGATGCACAGGCCGAAACCTTGGTTGGCTTGCGGCACGTTGGTCGCGTTGATCGTCACGGTCCACACGCCGACCGCGGGCGACGCGAGCGCGACGCGCTCGACGTTGTTCTTCAAGTCGGCCGTGCCGCCGGTGGCGGACCAACTGCTCGTGAACACGTTGCCCAAGTAGTTCACGCTCGCGGGCGAGGTGACGACGAGGTCGAGGTTGTTGATCACGGGATTCGCGGCGTTGACGGTGCCGGGCGCGTCGCTGAAGGCGAGCGTCAGTTCGAGCGGCGTCGTGCTCGCATTGACCGTGAACGTGTAGACGGTGCTCTGCCCCGTCGTCATACCCGCCGAGCGGCGCACGTCCTTGACGATCATTTTCGTCGTGTCGCCCGGGAAATACAGCGTTTCGTCGAGGTTGATGCGGCCCCAACCTTCGGCATTGCTCGGATAGCCCGTGACGCCGGTCATGTCTTGAGTCGTGTTGACGAGCACGGCCTTGACCAGCGCCGCGGTCGGCGTGAACGCGTTGGCGCCGACGGCCGCGCCGGTCGGATGGAAGCCGCCCATGAAGTACTGCCGCACGAGCGCGCCGGCGGCGGTGGCGTTGGGACAAGCCATGCTCGTGCCGCTCATCGACGCGGTGTTGCAGCTCGACGTACCCGCCGAAATCAGGCCTTGGCCAGGCGTCATCAAGTCCGGCTTGCGACGGCCGTCCGCGGTCGGACCGGCGCCGCTGAAGCCCGACGCCTTGCTGTTCGCGCTCGCGCCGTTCTGCGACGCGCCGACGCCGACCAAGTTCTTGGCGTTGTCGGGCGTCGTGATCAGCGAGTTGTTCGACACGGCGAAGAACACGAGGTTGTCCTCGTTGTTCCACTGGAACGAGTCGACTTGGTTGCACAGCGTCGTGTAGGCCGTCGTGCCGTCGTCGCCCCACGAGTTGGTGTACACACGGGCGCCGTTGTTCATCAGCGTCGTGACCTGCGCGTTGAACGCGGTGTAGCTCGAGCCCGTCAAGGCCGAGTGCGCGAGCTTGGCGAGGTAAGCGAGCCCGCGATTGGTCGTCGTTCCGTTGACCGGCTGCGCGTCGCC
Organism: uncultured Planctomycetaceae bacterium; assembly: GCA_964358875.1. GTDB lineage: Bacteria > Planctomycetota > UBA1135 > UBA1135 > CAYHRR01. The sequence goes on from CAYHRR010000210.1 coordinate 2,138, forward strand.
GCAGGCCGTGCCCGCCGTGTGCGTGCCGTGGCTGTCGACGCCGGTGCCCGAGTTGTAGACGACCTTGCGATGCGTCGGGCCGATCGGCGCGCCGCTCGGATCGGAGAAATAGCACGAGCTCAGCGCGATGTTGCCGTCGATGTGCCCGACGACTTGGCCCGTACCGTTGACTCCGTTGGTCCACAACTTCGTGTTGCCGTTCACGAAGGTCTGCACGGTCCACACCATCGTGTTGTTGCGCAGCTCGAGTCGGCCCTCGGGCTCGACCCATTGCACGTCGTGCGCGTTCGCGATGCGACGCGCGTCGTGCGGCGTGGCGACCACCGTGCAGATCCAACGACCACACGCGTCGTTCGCGTCGAGCGCGCGCAGGCCGAGCGTTTCGAGTTGCGCTTCGAGCGTCTCTCTCGCGACGCCTTCGAAGGCAGTGACGACGACGCGACCGGTCGTTGCGGCGAGCGCGTCGTTGTTCGAAGCGGCGAGCAAGCGCTCGTCGAGCCGGTAGGCCGGATGCAAGGCGCCGGTCCAGAGCGTTGAGGCGAGCGTCGCGAGTTCGGCGCGCTGCTCGTCGGTCGCGCGCACGATGAAGGCGAAGTTGGGCACGTAGTCGAGCAACTCGACGCCGGTCGAACGCACGGCGCTCTTCAGTTCCTCCGTGATCGCGCCGTCGAACTGCGCCAAGAAGTAGCCGCGGGCTCCGTCGCGTTCGACTCGCGCCGCGAGGTCGCTCGGCACGCTCGGAGCGGCGCCGCGTGTGTCGAAGTCGGCATACTTCAGCGACAACCAGCGCGGGTGAGCGGCGAGTGCGTTGGCCTCCTCGAAGCTCTGTTGGAAGCGCGGCGCGCCGACGGGCTGTGAGGCTTGGAAGGCGAGTGCGCTGCTTGCGAAGACGGTGGAGAGCGCGAGAGCGTGCGGAAGAGTGCGCATGGGGATCCTGAGTTCGTCGCGTCGGCGTGGATGCACACGCCGGCACGGCTGGAAGGGGAGCGTGGTGTCGACAGCATGCGACGCACCCGGAGCTCGCCTGGTTCGCTCGAATTGGTCCGCAGTTGCGCCGACCTTTCGTTCTTGTCGCCCAGCGCCGCATTTGCTTCGCCGCCGGAAGAAAACGTCGCCCATCGACGGAAGATTCCGAAATGCCGGTCCGCTCGGCGCCCGCCGCGCCAACTCCATCAGGGGCGCGCAAGCGTCAACCGATTCGAAGCGCCGCTCCCGTTCGCACGGTGCGCCTCGATTCGCCCGATGGAGAGAAGCCAAGCGGGGAGCCGTGCTGCGCGGCTCCCCGCCGCCTTTGTGTCAGCGTGCAACGCGATAGCGGACGACGCGGCGGTGCGACTCTGTGACGATCCACAGTTCGCGTGCGTCGGCGCGCCAGAAGGGTCCTTCGAAACCGTCGTGAATCAGGTCCGCTTCGAGCGGCGCCTTGCGCAGCGTGTGCGTCGCGAGATCGATGGTCCACAGCTCTTCGTGGGTGAGCACGAACGCGAGTTTGTCGGTGAGTGCGATGCCGACGACGCGATCCTGACGCACAGGGAGCGCGAGCGACTGCACGGGCTCGCCACTCGACGACCAGATGTTCACGGCGTCGCGCGTGACAACCGCGAGCGAACCGTCGGCCGCGACGCAGCTCTCGTTGAGCATGCCGAGCCAGCGGTTGTCCGGCGTGCGTCCGATGTGCTTCGTCGTCTCGCCCTTCTCGTCGAACAGGTGGATGCCGTCGAACCCGAGCTCCCAACGCTTCATCGTGCCGGGTTGGTAGAGCACGTAATCGTGTTCGTCACTGTCGCCGATGCGAACGCCGTTCGAATCGAACGTGCTGTACCGACTCTCGTCCCAACGGCCGAGTGCGACGTGGACATTGCCGTCGCCGGAGACGGTGAGACAGCCCACTTCGGTCGAGCCCGTGACGCTGTCCGGCGTCGGCTTGCACACGGCGACATGCTTCCCACTGTGATCGAACGCGTGAACGAAACGCCGTGCGCGCTCCGCGACCAAGATGCGTCCGAGGTGATCGACGAAGACTCGTTCGCTCTCGCCGCGCACGACATCGTCCGACGAGGCCCCGATCGACATCTGGGAAATGCCGTCAGCGTTCAAGCGCCGGAACTCGAAGCCGTCCGTCGCCCACACGCGTCCGTCGGGCATCGGCCGCAGTCCGTCGTGTGGGCGCAGCACGAAGCCCGAGTCGAACACCGGTGTGTATCCGGGCAACAGCGCACCGTCGCGCGAGACGCGCACGACCGTGGGCTCGCCTTCGAACCTGTGGATCCACCATGTACCGGATGCATCGACGCCGAGATCGGTGAACGAGGCGTCCTCGGCGTGCGTGAGTTGGTCGATCGCGACGGCGCCGAGCACCTTGCCGCTCGAGTCGAAACGCGTCAGCAGAGAGCCGTCTTGCTCGAGGACGCCGACTTCGCCGTCGACGCTCGCGCACAGATCGCGCCAACCCGACTCGTACCGCGTGTCATGCCAGTCGGGCCGCGCATCGTTTTCCTGCGTGCGGAACGGCGCCGTTTGACGCCAGCGCATCCGACCGGTTGCGTCGTAGGAGCTGACGCTCAACTCGAATCCTCCGTCGCCGCTCCGTCCGCCCAACACGGCAAACCCGCCGTCGAAGGTGCCTTCGACGCGGTCGATCGATGTGGCCTCGAACGCGGGCAGCGCCGTGAGCGTTCGCTGCCGGAGGTCCATCCACCAGCCGTGGTTGCCGACGAGCAACAGCCATCGATCGCCGCGCACCCATGCGCATTGCAGCCAGCCTTCGTTCTGGATCTCACTCAATTCGATGTCCGCGATCGTCGCGCCGGTCGCTTCGCACAACACGAAGTGCCTTGTTGCGCCGAAGTACAGGGCGCGGCCGAGCCGACCACGATCGTCGACGTCGAACGAGAAACACACCTCCGCCGGCGTTGCATCGGTTCCGAGGCTGATGACGTTGACGCGTTCGAGGGCGAGCTTCGTGGGCGGCTGCTTCGCCGCTGCGACCACGCGTTCCCAGTGCCGGAGTGGAAACGCGAACTTCACGCGCGCAACTTCGCGAACGCTCCACTTCTCGACCGCACTCTCGTCCGGCGTCACTTCGAACGTGACACGCTCCGACGACGAGACCTGCACGATGTCGAAGCGCTGCGGTGTGCTGCCGATCGGCAGCGCGTTGCCGTTCTCGACCCAACCGCCAAGCCGCGTCGCTTTGTGAACGGCGTCGCTGCTGTCGTAGTCGTTGGGAAGGTGAAGCTGCCAAACGATGCGCGCCTCGAGATCGGTGACGACGAAGTGCGCACCCCAATGTTCTTGGATGGGTGAGCGCTCGTAGGCGCGATCCAGCCAATGGAACGCAAGCAGCGGCGTGCTCGTGATCGATCTGACCGCCGTGAGCTGGCAATTGCCGTTGCGTCCTTCGAACGAGAGCGAGGGTCGCGTCGTCGCGATGCTCTCGCCGGTCGACCAGCGAACCACGCGCCATTCCTCCCCTGAGTCACCACGCCCGTCGCGTCGAAGGACGCGAAACAAGACGCGGTCGGCCGCAGGAACGGCGACGACGTCGCGCTCGAACGAAGAGTTGCCGCCGCCCATGACCGCGGACTCGGTGGCGAGCGCCGCTTCGAAGCGTGTGTTGCCGTCTTGCCCGATGAGCATCAGACGTCCGCCGTCATCGGCGCTGGCACCGCCTGCGAAGGCTCCGTCGTCGCCGACTTGCACGTAGCGCAGCGTGTACGGCAGTTGCTTGATCCACACGTCCCGGCCGTCGTGCGACAAGCGATAGGTCGCAGGACCCTGCCCGTCATCCGAACTCGGATCGACGAACACCGACCACGTTCCGTCGGGCGAGTGCGCCTCGTACGGATCGAAGAGTTGTAGGTCGGGGACTCCCGGCGAATCGACCGCGCCGACAGCGCACGCGAGCAAGCAGAGGATGTAGGCGAGCATGAAGCGACTCCGAGTGAGGTTTCGGCGCTAGGCGTGCTGCGCCACCTCGACTACACGCAGAGCCCCGAAGCCGGCTCCCGACCCGCGCTCAAACGCGCGCCGGGGCTTTGGCTTCGATCGAGCGGTGGTAGCTCTGCAGGCGGCGCACGAGGTATTCGCCGCGGTGCAGGGCGTCGAGGGCTTGGACGACGGCCGAAATGCCGGCGCGCGTGGTGATGCAGGTGATGCCGTTCATGATCGCGCTCGCGCGGATCTGCTTGTCGTCGGTGCGCGTCTGCTTGCCGAGCGGCGTGTTGAGCACGAGCGCGATGTCGCGGTTCTTGATCAGGTCGACGATGTTCGGGCGACCTTCGTGGATCTTGTTGACGCGTTGCGCCTTGACGCCGGCGTGCTTGAGCGCGTTGAACGTGCCTTCGGTGGCGAGCAGCTCGTAACCCATCTGCGCGAGCAAGCGCGCTTCGCTGATGATCGCGCGCTTGTCGACGTTCTTGACCGAGATGAACACCTTGCCGCGACGCGGCAGTTTCATGCCGGCGGCTTCGAAGGCCTTGGCGAAGGCGAAGCCGAGGTGCTCGTCGATGCCCATGACTTCGCCGGTCGAGCGCATCTCGGGGCCGAGCAGCATGTCGGTGCCGGGGAACTTGTTGAACGGGAAGACCGGCGCCTTGACCGAGTAGTAGGGCGGCACGACTTCTTGGGTGAAGCCGAGCTCGTCGAGCGTCATGCCGCACATCACCTTCGCGGCGAGCTTGGCCAGCGGCACGCCGATGGCCTTCGACACGAAGGGCACGGTGCGCGAGGCGCGCGGATTGACTTCGAGGACGTAGACCTTGTCGCCCTTCACCGCGAATTGAACGTTCATCAAGCCGATGACGTGCAGCTCCATCGCCATCGCCTTCGTCGCGCGCACGACTTCGTCTTGCACGGCGCGATCGAGCGTGTGCGGCGGCAACACGCAGGTCGAATCGCCGGAGTGGATGCCGGCTTCTTCGATGTGCTCCATCACGCCGCCGATCACGACGCGCACGCCGTCGCTGATGCAGTCGACGTCGACTTCGATCGCGTCCTCGAGGAATTTGTCGACGAGCACC
>CAYHRR010000211.1:0-7066 GCA_964358875.1 uncultured Planctomycetaceae bacterium
CGACTGGACGTGTGCTCGCAAGCGTCGCAGCCGGTCGGAATTCTTGGGTGAGGTGACCGAGTGGTTTAAGGTGCACGCTTGGAAAGCGTGTGTACGGGAAACCGTACCGCGGGTTCGAATCCCGCCCTCTCCGCCATCCGTTTCGAAGCTCGCGCGCGCAAGTGGGTTCGGTCTCCCGTGGTGGTTCCATTCCGAACCGGGTCAGATCGGGAACGAAGCAGCCCTAAGGTCCCGGCGCCAAGCGCGCGGAGCCCGGACCCACTTGCGCGCGCGAGGCGCCGTGCGCGGCGAAATCGCCCGCTCGGTGAGCAACGCGCGCAGCGAGCTCAGCCGAGTGCGTGCGGATTCGCGATCGTCGGGCGCACGTGGACGCGAGCGCGCGCGAGGGCGATGCACCGAGCTCGCGCTCGCGATGCACCGAGCCTGCGCTCGCGATGCGTTCGCGCACGTCATCGATGAGGCGCCGCACGCGTCGCGTTCTCGTTATCTTGGCGCGCCATGTCGTACCTCGTCCTCGCCCGCAAGTACCGGCCGCGCACCTTCTCGCAGGTCGTCGGTCAGGAAACGGCGATGCGCACGCTGCAAGGCGCGATCGAGGAACAGCGTGTCGGTCACGCCTACCTGTTCTGCGGCCCGCGCGGCACCGGCAAGACCACGACGGCGCGCATCGTCGCCAAGGCGTTGATTTGCGAGCAGGGGCCGACGCCCGAGCCGTGCGGCGTGTGCGCTCACTGCCGCGACACCGATGCCGGTTCCCACGTCGACGTGATCGAAATGGACGCCGCGTCGAATCGCGGCATCGACGATGCGCGCGAACTGCGCGAACGCGTCGCCTACGCGCCGATGCGCGCGCGTTTCAAGGTCTTCATCATCGACGAAGTGCATCAGCTCACGAAGGAGGCCTTCAACGCGCTGTTGAAGACGCTCGAAGAGCCGCCGGCGCACGTCAAGTTCCTCTTCGCGACCACCGAACTCGAGAAGGTCATCGAGACGGTGCGTTCGCGCTGCCAGATCGTGCGCCTCAGCCTGATTTCCGAGGAGCGCATCGCCGCGCACCTCGATCAGGTTCTAGCGAGCGAGAACGTGCAGCCCGAAGCCGGCGTCACGGCCGAACTCGGGCGCTTGGCACGCGGCAGTTTGCGCGACGCGCTCTCGATCACCGACCAATTGCTCGCGCTCGTCGGTGACAAGCCTGCGCTCGCCGATGTGCGCCGCGTCGCACCCCAAGGGCATGCGGAACAAGTCGATGCGCTGCTCGCGGCGATCGAACGCGGCGAACGCGCCGAAATGCTCGCCGCGCTGCCGAAGACCGAAGGCGGAGAGGCCGATTTGTGCAACGCGCTGCTCGCGCACTTGCGACTCGCTTTGTTGTGTCGTCTGTGCCCGAACGACGCTGCGTTGTTCGAGAGTGATCCGGCCCAGCGCACGCGACTTGCAGAGCGCGCGACGCGACTGGGCGCCGACAAACTGCAGATCTGGCTCGAGGAATTACTGCACGCGCGCGAGCGCATGGCGCTGCTTCCGCAGCAGGCGCGCATCGTGCTCGAGGTCACTTTGCTCGACCTGTGTCGCAGCGAAGCCTCGCTGCCGCTGGCGCTGATCGAAGAGCGCTTGATGGCACTCGAGCAGCGCTTGTCGAGCGGAGCTCCTCCGCGCCCTAGCGCGGCGCCGGCACCATCGCCGAGCGCGGTGCCGGCGCGCGAATTCCAGCCGGCTCCCGCATCTTCCAGCGATGGTCGCGAACGCGCGGCACCGGCGGCGACGCCGCCGAGTTCGGCTCATGCGCGAGCCGCGTTCGTCCTGCCGACGCCTCCGTCCGCGCGCCCGCAGCCGACAACGACAGTCGCTGCGCCGCCGCGCACGCTGCCGTCAAACGCTACGCCGTCGAGCGCTACGCCGCTACACGCTACGCCGTCCCACGCTACGCCGGGCAACAGCGGATCCACGGCGACGATCAGCCCGCCGCGCTCGGGCTTCTCGGCCGCTGCGAGCACGACCGCGACCTGGAACGCACTGCTCGCCGACCTCGCGACATCGCAACCCGCGCTCTGCGAAGCACTGCGCCGTCGCGGTCAACTCGTCGATCTTCTCGGCGGACGCGCGACGATTCAGCTGACGCGCGCGACCGATGCCGAGCGCGCGCTGATCTCGTCGGCGGAGTCGATCGAACGCTGCATGGCGCTGCTGTCGCGAGTTCTCGCGCGGCCCACTAAGGTGGTGATCGACGATCCCGCGACGCGCGCGGCCGGTGCGAGTGATCCTTTCACGCGTTCCGTGGCCGAGCTTTTCGCGGGACAAATCGAGGACAACGGATGACCGGCTCCTTCGGCGAACTTGGAAGCCTGCTCAAGCAAGCGCAGCAAATGCAGCGCGATCTCGATCGCGTGCGCGAGGAATTGCGCGGTCGCACGGTCGAGGGTGTGGCAGCGAACGGCGCGGTGCGCGTGCTCGTCACGGGCGATCGGCAAGTGACCAAGGTCACGCTCGCGCCCGATTTGCTCGCGAAGGCCGACAAGACGCAGGTCGAGGAGTTGCTGGTCGCGGCGCTGTCTGACGCCTTCATCAAGGCCTCGCGCATGTCGACCGAAGCGCTCGGCAAGGTGACCGGCGGCATCAACCTGCCCGGGCTGTTCTGAGCGACGCGGCATGGCCTACCCCGAACCTCTCGAGCGGCTGATCGGAGCCTTCGAGCGTTTTCCGGGCGTCGGTCGGCGCACGGCGGAACGCATGGCCTTCCACGCGTTGCGCGATCCGGCCGCGCGCGAGTTGGGGCCGGCGCTCGACAGCGCCGTGCGCGAAACGAAGTTGTGCCCGACGTGCTGCAACGTCACGCGCTCCGTGCCGTGCGAGATCTGCGCCGACGCCAAGCGCGACGCGCGCAGCGTGTGCGTCGTCGAACACCCCAAGGACGTCGAAGCCATCGAGCGCGCAAAGGTCTACCGCGGCCGCTACCACGTTTTGATGGGCGCGCTCAATCCGGCCGAAGGCAGTGATCCCGAGCACTTGTTCTTGCGCGCTTTGATCGAACGCGTGCGGCGCGAAGAGGTCGAGGAGGTGATCCTCGCCACGGACCCCGACGCGGAGGGCGAAGCGACCGCGCGCTTGGTCTTGGAGGCTCTCGATAGCGCCGCTCTCGCGCCGCGCGTGACGCGCATGGCGCGCGGACTGCCGGCGGGCAGCGCGATCGAGTACCTGCATCGCGGCGTGCTCGAGGACGCCCTCGAAGGTCGCGTGCAGATGCGCCTTCCGCGGAACGGATAGCCCGGGCGTTCACGGCTCAACCCGCCGTGCGCTCCGTCCGATGAGCACGGCGTGCAACAACGCCCGCAGCTCGGTCAGTCGCTCGGACAGGAGATGCTGCTCCTGCCGCGCATGCTGCAATCGATCCAGATCTTGCAGTTGCCCGGGCTCGAACTCGACGCGTTCCTACGCGAGGCGGCGGAAGGCAACGAGGCTTTGCTGGTCGAGGACGCCGAGCGTGTCGAGCCGCCGGAGCCGTTGCGCCCGCGGCGCCTGAGTCGTGAGTCGAGCGATCGCCACGATGAATGGTTGCAGAACCAACCCGACCGCAAGACGAGTCCGATCGACGCGCTCGTGCAGCAATTGGCGCTGATCGATCTCGACGCGACGGCAGCGGGCTGGGCGCAGTTCCTCGTGCGCTGCATCGATTCGAACGGCTACTTGTCGCTCGGCGACGAGGAGTTGCTCGCGCGCGCCAACGCCGAGGGACTCGAGGGCGGGCGCGCGCAGCTGGTGAACGCGCTCGCGGTGCTGCGCACGCTCGAACCGCGCGGCATCGGCGCGCGCAACGCGATCGAAGCACTGCTGTTGCAACTCGACGGTTCCGATCCGCAGTACACGCCGTTGTGCCGACTGCTCGGCGAGTTCTTGGGCGAGCTCTCCAAGAATCACCTGCCCGGCATCGCACGCGCGATGGACCTGAGCGTCGACGAAGTGCGCGCGCTGCTCGCGCGGCTCGCCGAGCTCGATCCGCGGCCGGCTTCGCAACTCGTGGAGGACAGCGCGCCGGGCATCGTGCCCGATGTCGTCGTCGAGCGCGACGGCGACGGTTTTCAAGTGCGCGTCGAACACTCGAATTGCCCGACCGTGCGCGTCGATCCCGACATCTCCAAGCTCGCGCGCGACCGCGCGCAACAACGCGAAGTGCGCAGCTACCTGCGCGGCAAGATCGATCGCGCACGCTGGATCGTCGACGCGGTCGAGCAGCGCGGCCGCACGCTGACGCGCATCGCTCAAGCCGTTTTCGCGCACCAGCACGCGTTCCTCGAACATGGTGCGGAGAAACTCGCGCCGCTCAAGATGACCGACCTTGCCGGCGAGCTCGGACTGCACGTTTCCACGGTCAGTCGCGCCGTCGCGGGCAAGTACGCGCAGACTCCGCAAGGCATCTTGCCGCTGCGCCATTTCTTCCAAGCTGCGGGAGCCGATCCGGACAGCACTCGCGACGGCGTGCGCGAACAAGTGAAGCACGTCTTCGACGGCGAGGATCACAAGGCGCCGCTGTCCGACGACGACGTCGTCGAAGTGCTGCACGCGCAAGGTCTCGTGCTCGCGCGCCGCACGGTCGCGAAGTACCGCAAGGAACTCGGCATCGCGAGTTCCTACCTGCGCCGTCAGTTCTGACGCCCGGCGGCGCCGCAGCGGCTATCCTGCCGCGTTCGCGATGCGCAACCTCCGCGCCCTGATTGCCTACGACGGCTCGCAGTTCTACGGCTGGCAGCGCCAGGAGGGCTTCATCTCCGTCCAGGAAACCCTGGAAATTGCGCTCGAAACGCTGCTTTCGGCGCACGTCGTGGTGCATGGCTCGGGCCGCACCGACACCGGCGTCCATGCGCTCGGCCAAGTGGCGCACTTCCACGCCGAGACGGCGCTCAGCGACGATCGTCTGCGTCACGCGCTCAACGCGCATCTGCCCGAGGGCGTCGTCGTGCGCCGCTTGGAGACCTGCGCCGACGATTTTCACGCGCAGTTCCAGAGCTGCGGCAAGCGCTACGCCTACCGCGTCGTCACCACCCGTTTTGCGCCGCCGTTCGGACGCGCGTACACGCATTGGGTGCGCGACCCGTTGGCGCTCGAGCCGATGCGTGCCGCAGCGCGCGAGCTCGTCGGGCGGCATGATTTCGCCTCGTTCGCGACCAGCGGTTCGCCGCGCAAGACCACGGTGCGCACGATCCGCTCGCTGCACCTGCACGCACGTCGCGACTGGTTTGCGATCGTCGTCGAAGGCGACGGCTTCCTCTACAACATGGTGCGCACGATCGCCGGGACATTGCTCGATGTCGGCCGCGGCAAGCTCGCTGCGCCCGACATGGCGCGCATCCTCGCGGAGCGCGACCGCAGCGCCGCGGGAGCGACGGCTCCGCCGCAGGGCCTGTACCTCGTGTCGGTGCGCTATCCCGAGCGACCGTTCCAGGGACGCGACGTCGGTCCGCGCGGCGCGGCCGGACTGTTCCCATAAGTGCGCGCACGATTTCCGAGCGAGGCTCGACCAGCGGCGCGCGTCGAGTCGATGCAGATGGCGGTGGACAAGCGCGTCGTCGTGAGGGCGCGGGACTTGATCGTCCTGCGCGGCGGCCCCATGTTGAGGGCCCGCACCGAGGTGCGCTGCGCACCGCCGCGCCGCTGTGAAATCCGCTCCAACATTCCTCGCGCAATCGAGCGCGCGCGCCGCGCACGGCCTTGGCCGTGCGGACGCGGAAACCCTGACGCAGGAAGTGAAAGTCGATGAAGACGTTCGTGTCGATTCCGCATCACGAGTACCCCGCAAGCGCGCGCGAACACGTCGAAACACGCCTACAGGCGCTGCTGCATCACTACGAGCGGATCGTGTCGGTGCGGGCGCTGCTCGAGCGCCAGGGTGAGACACACCGCGTCGAATTGGTTGCGAACGTCGGCCACCATGCGACGCTCGTCGTCGACGCGCGCGCCGACTTGCTCGACACGGCGCTCGAGGACGCGCTCGGCAAGATGACGCGCACGCTCGCGCGCCACAAAGAGAAGCTCGCCGATCGACACCGCCGCGGCACCAAGCGCCGCTGATCCGCCGCGCGGTCGCGGGTGTGCACGTCGCGCGAAGGTGCTGCGAATGCGGCAGGTCGCTTCGGTCGTACGCGTGCTAACCTCTCGCGCCCCGCAGCCACTGCGGGCGAATCCGCGCGACGCACGCTGCAGGGCACCCCTTGACCGACACCACGATTTTCTGGAAGCAATTCAAGACCAAGGCTTGCTCGGCCTCACTCGCCGGCAACACCAAGGAAGAGGTCCTGCGCGAAGTGGTCGACAACATGGTCGCCGCCGGCGTCCTCGACGCGCAGCACTCCGCCGGCGCCTACGCGGCGTTGCTCGAGCGTGAGAAAACCGTGTCGACCGGTGTCGGACAGAACGTCGCGATCCCGCACGTCAAGCTCGCCGGCCTGGACAAGACGGCAGCGTCCTTGTCCGTGCACACCGCGGGCCTGGAGTGGGGCGCCGTCGACTTCGACGTCGTGCATGTCGTGTTCACGGTCATTCGGCCGGATCGGCCGGGCGACAAGCACGATCCCGAGCAGCACCTCGAGATGATGCGTTGGATCGCGCGCCTCGCGCGCACCGCGGATTTCCGCAGCTTCGCGCTGCAGGCCAAGACGCGCACCGATCTGACCGAGCTGTTGAAGGAAATGGCGAGCGTCTAGCGCGCGCCCTGGAAACTTCTTCGGCATGCCCAGCGCCAACGCCACCGCGCGTTTGACCAACGAACGCGGGCTGCATGCTCGGCCGTGCCACGCGATCGCCTCGACCGCGCTCGCGCACGGCTCGTCACTGCGCGTGCGTTGCGCGGGCCGCGAAGTCGACGGACGCAGCATCCTGTCGTTGATGACGCTCGGTGCGGCGCACGGGATGCTGCTCGAATTCCAGGCCGACGGCGCCGACGCCGAGAAACTAGTTCAGGCCCTGGTTGCCCTGGTTGCGGGCGGTTTCGACGAAGTGGACTAAACCCGGCCTTCGCACTCCGACGAAACGAGCCTCCGGCCCTGGAGAGCAATCTCCCGAGCTCTCGGATCGCGTG
>CAYHRR010000212.1:0-7053 GCA_964358875.1 uncultured Planctomycetaceae bacterium
ATCGACGCGCGCAACATGGGTCTGCGCTACGACCTCGTCGTCGCCGCGATGTTGACGATCGGCGTGATCGGCGTCGCGCTCGACTACATGATCCGACGGCTCGAACGTGACGACGAAGTGCGCTGGGGCTTCTCGAAGAGCTGAACGGTGACCACCCGATCCAAAATCGAAATCCGCGCGCTCGCCAAGACCTTTGCGCGGCGCAGTGACGAGCTCGCCGTGCTCGCCGACATCGACCTCGATGTGCAGGCCGGCGAGTTCGTGTGTCTGCTCGGACCTTCGGGCTGCGGCAAATCGACCTTGCTCAACATCGTCGGCGGCTTCGACCGCGCCACGCGCGGCAGCGTTGCGATCGACGGACAAATCGTGCGCGGCCCGAGCGCGCGCTGCATGTTCGTGTTCCAGGAGTCCGGCGTGTTTCCGTGGGCGACCGTGCGCGAGAACATCGCGCTCGGACTGCGTCGTCGCCCGCGCGACGAACAGGACCGCATCGTGGGCCGCTACGTCGAGCTGGTCGGTCTGCAAGGCTTCGAAAACAGCTACCCCGCCGAGCTTTCCGGCGGCATGAAGCAACGCGTCGCGGTCGCGCGCGCCTTGGCTGTGTCGCCGGACATCGTGTTGATGGACGAGCCTTTCGGCGCGCTCGATTCACTGACGCGCCTGCAGATGCGTCAGGAGTTGCACCGCATCTGGCAGCAAGAGCGCATGACGGTTCTCTTCGTCACGCACGACGTCGACGAGTCCTTGCAACTCGCCGACCGCATCGTGCTGTTCTCACCGCGTCCCGCGCGCGTCAGCGAAGTCGTCGAGGTCGCGCTCGCGCACCCGCGCGACGTCGCCGGCGCCGACTACAACCGCCTGAAGAACCACCTGCTCGAGCGCCTCGGCGTGCGCGCGTCGGTGTGAGTGCGCGACCGTCGAGCGACTCGCCGCACGATCTTCGAATGAACACCGCGCTCGCATAGGCTGACGCGCGATGCCCGAACTACCGGAAGTCGAAACCGTCGCGCGCATGATCCGCCCGTCGCTCGTCGGGCGCACGATCACGAGTTGCTCCGTGACCTGGAAACGCACGCTCGGCGGCAGCGAAATCGCTGCGTTTCGTCGCAACGTCGTCGGTGCGCGCGTCGTGTCCGTCGAGCGGCGCGCGAAGTACATCGTGATCGCGCTCGAACGCGCACGCGCGAGTTGCGGTGCGCTCGTTTGCCACTTGCGCATGACCGGTCGCATGCACGTCGAACGCGCGGATTGGGATCCGGGCAAGTTCGCGAAGGTGCGGCTCGATCTCGACAGCGGCCGCGCGTTCCACTTCATCGATGTGCGCAAGTTCGGGCGCGTCGAGTTCACGCGCGCGCCGCACGAGCTGCTCGCGGAGCTCGGCCCCGAGCCGCTCGGCGCGGACTTCACGGACGAGTGGTTCAGCACCGCTCTGCGCGCGCGCCGCCGCGTGCTCAAGTCGCTCTTGCTCGACCAAGCGTTCCTCGCCGGCCTCGGCAACATCTACGTCGACGAGTCGCTGCACCGCGCGAGGCTCCATCCGCTGCAGCTCTCCGATCGCATGACGCGCGAACAAGCCGCCGTGTTGCGACGCGAGATCCGCGCTGTGCTCAGCGAGGCCATCGCGCGCGAGGGTTCATCGTTCGACGCCTTCTACCGCACCCCCGAGGGCAACCCCGGCAGCTTCCAAGACCAGTTCCAGGTCTACGGCCGCACCGCCGAACCGTGCCGCTCCTGCGCGACGCCGATCCGCCGCCTCGTCGTCGGCCAGCGCGGCACGCACGTGTGTCCGCAGTGCCAACCTGCGCCGCGCCGCAGACGGTCATCAGCTCAGGGCTGAGACGCTCGCGCTCAGCCCGCGCGCTTGCGCCAGCTCGCGTCGAGCTCGGGCACCTGCGGCCATTGCTCGGCGCACATGGACAAATAGAGCGTCACGTCCTCGGGTGCGAACTTCTTGTCGAGGTCGGCGAGCGCGGCGTCGAGCTTCGCCGCGGTCGGCACGTTGTGATCGAGATCCTCGATCATGCCGGCCTCGTGCTTGACGCCGGTGGCGTCGAGGAACGCGGTGACGAGCTCGCGGTGCTCCTTGATCAAGTAGCTGCCGAACAGCTCGTAGCACAGCTCGTTGTTCTTCTTCGAAATCAGGATCGCGCGCGCGCGTTTGGCGCGTTGCGCCATCGGCAAGTTGCGGATCGCTTGCGGGCGAAAGTGCAGCGCCTTGGCGACTTCGGCGTCGAGCGGGCCGAAGCCTTGCTGCGCGAGGGAGGTGTAGATGGTGAGGAAACGTTCCTCGCTCAGACGCTGGAGTTGCTCGACGACTTGCATGGTGTGTCCCGCGAAATTGGGCGCGGGAGTCTAACGATCCGCGTTCAGCCGGTCAGGACATCGGACACGGATTGCCCGCGCGCGATCCAACGCACGGAACGCCGCACGGCGAGCACCAGTGCGGCCCACGGCGTCGCGAAGGCAAGCCAGGCCAGCGGCGCGCCGAGCGGCAGGCTCTCGATCCAACTCCACAGTCCCAGCTCCGGCGTGCGCGTGCGCGCGAAGGCGAGCGCGACGGCGAGCAGCGCCGCGAATGCCGCGAACATCAGTTGCGTGCGCCGCCATGAGCCGACGTGGGCTCGGCCGCCTTGGCGCGCGATCACTCCTGCCATGCCGGTGGCGACGGCGAGCATTGCGATGCTCGACGCGATCAAGCGCGCGGCGAGCAGCGTGTCGAACTCGTCGCTCGAGGACAGCGCGAACATGCGCAGCGCGAACTCGGCGGTCCAGGCGAGGAAGCCCGACACGAACGACGGCACGAGGCCACCGCTGACGCGCGCTCGCGAAAGTTGCAACAGGCCGAGCAGCATCGCACCCGAGCCGACGGCGCCGAGCCAGGTGCTCGCGCGTTCGATCCACGCGGCGCTGCTCGCGCCGACGAAGGGCGAGAGCGAGGTGGGCAATGCGACGGAGAGCAGCAGCGGGAAGAGCGCGGCGAACAGCCACGGCAAGGCGTTGCGCAAGGCTCGGCGGTGCGTTTCGTACTCCATCGAAGGCGCGATGGTGCACGCTTGCCGCGCGGCGGTCAATTCGAGCGGCGCGCACGATTGCGCGGCGCGCTTCAGAAGTCGGCGATCGGCGGCCGAAAAGCAGCGCTCACCGCGCCCGCATCGAATCAACGGGGAATCACAACTTGCAGCGCAACGCGAGCACGTTCACGGTTCCCAAGCGCTCGAAACAAGCGCTCGCCGACTTGGCCCGGACGGCAGCAGCGCCGACCGAGCTGCGGCCCGGAGCCTGAGCGTGCTCACCTCGATCGCGGGCGCGGTCCTTTGCTCCTTGCCTTGCCGTCGAGGTTACGCAGTGCTCGGCCTACGTGAACTCCTGCTGCCGGGGGGCGCCTGCCGCGTTCGCCGTTGACGGGTCGCATCGACAGTGCGGCTGCAACTTGGACCTGCGCTATTCGCCGACTTCGCGAAGTAGCCGCCTCACATCCTGGTCGAGCGGCTCGAGGCAGCTGTCGACGATGTCGTAGAGGTTGGCGGGCTCGATCGCCATGTACGCGTGCACGAGTCGATTGCGCAGGCCGATGATCCTGCGACACGAGCGAATCCGAACTTCGAACTCCGGTCGAAGTGCGATCGTGCGAACGACGGCCTCGCCGATGATCGAGAGCTGGCGCTCGACCGCCGATTGCAGGAGTCGTTCCCGCATGAAGTCAGCGCGCGACTTTGTCGCCATGAACGAGCGCACCTCTTCGGTGCGTTCGATGACATCGAGCAGGAACGCCCGGACGTCACGCGGCGTCATAGAGCACGACGTGATTCTGCTCGACCGACAGGCGTACGTACTTGTTGCGCAGCATGTGGCTCTCAACCACGTCGACCGGGCGCCCAAGGCGGTCCTCGAGCTCTTCGATCAATCCGAAGTAGTGGTCGGCGTGCGTGCCTTCTTCGAGCGGCTCGAAGTCGATCAACAAGTCGAGGTCGCTGCGTGCCGGGTCGAAATCATCGCGCAGCGCTGACCCGAACAGGGCCAAGCGCCGCACGCGGTGACGCTTGCAGATCTCGATGATCTGCGGCAGTTGTTCGCGGATGAGTGCGTTCATCGCGCGGCCATCGTAGCGGTGCGAACCGGACCTAGCTCGCCTGCCCCTGAGGCTCGGGCGTCGGGATCGCCGGTGTCGGCGTCGCCGGCGCGGCGGGCGCGTCTTCGCTGTCACGGCCGAGGTAGGTGTAGCTGGCGAGGCCGGCCTCGTAGCGGCGTTGCAGCAGCGCGGATTCCTCGAAGCTCATGCGGCCTTCTTCGAGCGAGCGCTCGATGTGACGGCGCACGCGCGCGAGGAGGTCCTGCTCGAAATACTCGACGTAGCTGAGCACTTCCTGCGTGCGGTCGCCGCGCACGACGTGCGTGATGCGCGGGCGGCCCGACTCGTCGAGGTCGACGTGCACGATGTTCGGATCGCCGAACAGGTTGTGCATGTCGCCGAGGATCTCTTGGTACGCGCCGACGAGGAAGAAGCCGATGTAGTACGGATCGTTGGGGCGCAGCGGGTGCAACTCGAGCGTGCGCTTGACGTCCTTCAAGTCGCAGAAGCGATCGATCTTGCCGTCGGAGTCGCAGGTGATGTCGGCGATGATCGCGCGGCGCGTCGGCTGCTCGTTGTGGCGGTGCAGCGGCACGACCGGGAAGAGCTGGTTGATCGCCCACGAGTCCGGCAACGACTGGAACACCGAGAAATTGAGGAAGTACGTGTCGGCGAGATCGCGCTCGAGATTGGCGAGATCGTCGGGCACGTAGGGCAGCGTGCGCACGAGGCGCAGGATCTTCGTGCAGGTCTTCCAGAAGAACTCTTCGACGCGCGCGCGGTCGCGCAGCGTCAGTTGGCCGACGTTGAAGAGCACCATCGCTTCGTCGCGCAGTTGCTGCGCGTCGTGATAGGCCTCTTGGTAGTTCTTGGCCGTGATCGTCTCGGACACGTTGTGCGCGTTTTGGATCAGCTCGTGCTCGTCCTCGCCGGGCGCATCCGGGTTGCCGTTGGTGGCGAAGTCGGTGACGCCGAGCACTTCGGCGACGAGCACGGCGTGGTGCGCGGTCAACGCGCGGCCGGACTCGGTGACGATCGCGGGCTGCGGAATCGCGGCCTCTTCGCAGGCGACGGACAGGTGATAGACGACGTCGCGCGCGTATTCGGCTGTCGAGTAGTTCATCGACGACTCGAAATTGGTGCTCGAACCGTCGTAGTCGACGCCCAAACCGCCGCCGACGTCGAGGAACTTGATGCGCGCGCCCATCTCCCACAATTCGGCCAGCGTGCGCGTCGCTTCGCGCAGCGCGGTCTTGATCGCGCGGATGTCCGTGACTTGGCTGCCGATGTGGAAGTGCAGCAATTCGAGGCAATCGAGCTTGCCCGCGCGGTCGAGCGTCTCGACCACGTCGACGATCTGGCGCGTGGTCAAGCCGAACTTCGAGCGGTCGCCGCCCGAATCGCTCCAACGCCCCGAGCCCTTGCCGCCGAGCTTCGCGCGCACGCCGATCACCGGCTTGATGCCGAGCCTTTCGCTCGAGCGCAGCACCGTGGCGAGCTCGCTGAACTTCTCGATGACGATGATCGGAATGATGCCTAGCTTCGAGCTGAGCATCGCCGTCTCGACGTAGTCCTCGTCCTTGTATCCGTTGCAGATCACCAAGCTGCCGCCGTCGGCTTGCAGCGCGATCGCCGCGAGCAACTCGGGCTTCGAGCCGACCTCGAGGCCGGTGCCGTGCTTGCGGCCTTCGTCGAGGATGCCTTCGACGACGTGGCGCTGCTGATTGACCTTGATCGGGAAGACGCCGCGGTAGGGGCCTTGGTAGTTGAACTCGGCGCGCGCCGCGTTGAAGGCCGTGTTCAGCTCGCGCACGCGGCTGCGCAGGATGCCGTCGAAACGCAGCAGCACCGGCGTCGCGATGCCGCGCCGTTTGATCTGACCGATCAGCTCGTAGAGGTCGATGCCCGGCTTGTCCGGACGATCGGGACCCTCGGGCGTCGCATCGACGTTGCCCGCGGCGTTGATGCGGAAATATCCGCGGCCCCAATTCTGAACGTTGTAGAGGCTCTCGCCGTCGGCGTAAGTCCAGGCCATCTCGTGTCGTGTCCTTCGGTTTGGAAGGCGGGGATTATAGGAGCGCGCGCGCGGCGTGCAGGGAATGGCGAGCGATCTTTCTTGGCGAGGTCGTGAGTTCTGTGCGTTGCGGGGAGCAGCGCCTGCTCCGTTCGCTTCGCGACACGGACGGCGCTGAGGGGCGCGTCAGCAGGTGACGCGGCTGCGTCAGCCGGCGGACGCGCGGCCTCGGGGGAGTGAGTCCGGGTCCGACGCAGCGTGCATGCGGCGGATCGAGACTGCGCGGTGCGTGGTGTCGAACGGGAGCTTTCGCAACGACGCCAAAGCGCAGTCGGCGCAGACGCTTCGCGCGGAGCGCGCATCGGCGCACGGGCTTACCTAGAATCCGCCCGCATGAAGGCGGCCGACTACCTCGCGCAACTGCGCATCACCGACGCCGTGCCGCGGCTCGCAGGCGTCGTCCGCCGCACTCCGTTGGTGCGCTTCGACTCCGGTGACGAGCGCGTCGAGCTGCGCCTGAAGCTCGAATGTCTGCAGGAAACGGGCTCTTTCAAGGCGCGCGGAGCTTGGAACCAGATCGCGCAACTGACAGCGGCCGAGCGCGCGGCAGGCGTGGTGACGACCAGCTCCGGCAATCACGGCAAGGCTCTGGCGTGGGCCGCTCAGCGCGCCGGCGTCCGCGCGACGATCGTGATGCCGGCCAATGCTTACCCGAACAAGATCGCCGCATGCCGCGAGTTCGGAGCGCAGGTCGTGCTCGCTCCGACGCGCGAGGCCTGCGACGACATGTGCGCCGAGCGCGTCGCGGCGGGCGCGACGTTGGTGCATCCCTACGACGCCGAACGCACGGTGCAAGGCGCGGGCACGGTCGGGTTGGAGATCGCGCAGGATTGGCCGGATGTCGAGGTCGTCGTCGTGCAAGTCGGCGGCGGCGGGTTGTTGACCGGTTGCGCGCTGGCGCTGCGCCAGA